>JAYWAU010000168.1:0-5353 GCA_043782265.1 Ferruginibacter sp.
ATTGAAGGCAAGCTGGTAAAAGGCGTTAGTATGAAAGATGCAGAGGCTGCTTTAATGGAAGAAATTTATACACTGCAACAAAAAGGTATTTCAGAAAAAGAATTGCAAAAAGTGAAGAACAAAACTGAAAGCATGCTGGCCTTTGAAGATATGAGCGTAATGAGCCGTGCCACCAATCTGGCTATGTATGAATTGTTGGGCGATGCCAATCTCATCAACACAGAACTGGATAAATACCAGGCAGTAACTTCCGAAGAGTTGCTAAATGAAAGTAAAGCGATCTTCAATGAAAATAATTGCAACACGTTGTATTATTATTCAACTAACTAAATAAATAATTTCCATTTTAAGCGGATAAAGAAAAGTAGAAAAATTACATGCTAAACAGAACAAGCCCTCCTGATATAAAAGATGCTATTGAATTTGATCTTGAGTTAAAACCGTACGAAAAATTTGTGTTGGATAATGGCATTGAAGTATATGCTGTTGATGCCGGCGCACAGGATGTATTGCAAATGGAAATGGTGTTTTATGCAGGTAATAGTTTTGAAAAAAACAATGCGGTAGCTGCTACCACCAGCTACATGTTAAAAAATGGCACTTCATCAAAATCGGCCTTTGAATTAAATGAGCATTTTGAATATTATGGCGCTTATTGCAACAGAACCTGCCAAAACGAAACAGCCTCGATATCGTTACATACGCTGTCAAAACACTTACCTGTTTTGCTGCCTGTTATCAAAGAAATGATTACCGACTCAATTTTCCCGGAAGAAGAATTGGCTATTTACATTCAAAACAGCAAGCAGAAATTATCAGTAAGTTTAAAAAAGTGTGATTTTGTAGCCAATCGCTTAATTGATGCTTATTTATTTGGCGAAAATCATCCTTATGGTAAATACATTGCGGCTGCAGATTATGATGCATTAACCACAGCGCAGTTAAAAGAATATTTTCAACAATATTATTTAAACGGCCATTGTGTAATTTTTTTTGCAGGTAAATTACCTGTTGATTTATTTAAGGTAGTAAATGAACAATTTGGCCAACTGGCAATAAAGCCGGGAAAACAACAAATAACAAATAGTATACTTCCTGCAGTTACAAAAAAATACCGCCTCACCAACGATCCGAAAGGAGTGCAGGGAGCTATCCGAATTGCCCGGGATTTTCCAAACCGCCATCACCCGGATTTTATGAAAATGATGGTGTTGAATACCGTGTTTGGCGGTTTCTTTGGTTCAAGATTAATGAGTAATATCAGGGAAGAGAAAGGATATACTTATGGCATACACAGCTATGTGCAAAATCATTTTCAGGATACAGCCTTGTTGATAAGTACCGAAGCTGGTAAAGATGTAACAGAAGCAACTGTGGAGGAGATTTATAAAGAGATGGAAATCCTAAGAGAAGAACTGATTGATGAAGAAGAATTATTATTGGTGCGTAATTATTTAATCGGCAATATTTTGGGTGATCTTGATGGACCTTTTCACATCATTGGGAGATGGAAAAATATCATCCTCAATAATTTAAAGGAAGAATATTTTTACGACTCTATAAAAATGATTAAAACAATTTCGGCAGAAGAATTAAAAACACTTGCAAATAAATATTTACAGCCTGCAGATTTTTACGAATTAATTGTAATATAAATACAAAAAAGCATGCCCTAAAATAAAGTTGTTTATTTTTTATACTGAAACAAAATACACGTATGAACTTTTTATTTAAAATATTAATAACTGCGGTAAATGTTTTTGTACTTGCAGCAATATTACCCGGCGTTGAAATTGTAAACAATAATATTGTTACAGCAGTTATAGTAGCCTTGGTATTGGCTGTGCTGGATGCAATTGTAAAACCGCTGCTTATTTTATTTACGCTGCCTGCAACCATTCTTACACTTGGTCTTTTTCTGTTTGTTATAAATGCCTGTATTATTTTAATTGACGCCCACTTTGTTCACGGCTTTAAAGTAGACAGTTTTTGGTATGCTATGCTATTCAGTATATTGCTTTCCTTCTTTAATTCTTTTGTTCACAAAAGAGCTTTCCCTGATAACAAAAGAAATAGGGAATAGAAAAATTCAGGCTTTTTTGTCCTCACAAAAAGTACAGCCACTGGTATCTTTGTTGCAGCCCGTCCGCCATGGCGGATCAATCAGGTATACTTTTTCAGCTCTTTAGTACACCTGCTAAACTTGCTGCCCTATTTCTTTATTTAGAGTAGTTGGGTAATACGATTTTGCAATACTATTCCTGCAGCAACTGTGTAGCAATCCCGAATGAATTTAGGTAAATCAAACATCAAAAAATCATATTTCAGCCATTTGAATTAAACCCGTTTGTACGCTCATTAACATCCATTAACTTCACATCCTGATTAATTTTATAAAATAACGGGCATGCATTTCCATAGAAAAAATTATTCCAGCGAAGAGCTTATCAATCTTTATAAAAATCTATTATTACCAAGACTTATTGAGGAAAAGATGTTGGTGTTATTGCGGCAGGGAAAGATTTCCAAATGGTTTAGTGGCATCGGGCAGGAGGCTATATCTGTCGGTGTTACTATGGCTTTGCAACCAGGCGAATGGATTATGCCATTGCACAGAAATTTAGGCGTATTCACGTCCCGAAATATGCCTTTGGGTAAATTGTTTAAACAATGGCAGGGCAATAAAGATGGCTACAGCAAAGGCCGGGAAAGAAGTTTTCATTTTGGAAGTAAGGAGCATCATATCTGTGGTATGATATCTCACCTTGGTCCGCAACTGGCCATTGCCGATGGTGTATCATTAGCTAATAAGTTAAGTAACAACAATAAAGTATCGGTAGCTTTTACAGGTGATGGCGGAACCAGCGAAGGTGATTTTCATGAAGCATTAAATGTGGCTGCTGTATGGGATTTACCGGTGATTTTTATTATTGAAAATAATGGCTACGGGTTAAGTACTCCGGTAAATGAACAATATCGTTGCTTTAGCCTTGTTGAAAAAGCCCGTGGTTATGGGATGGAAGGTATACAGATTGATGGCAATAATATTTTAGAAGTGTATGATACTATCAAAGGAATTAGAGAATACTGTATAACTAGCCAAAAGCCCTATTTAATAGAATGCATGACTTTTAGAATGCGTGGTCATGAAGAAGCTAGTGGAACTAAATATGTGCCCCCTCATTTATTTGATTTATGGCAACAAAAGGATCCTATAAAAAATTATGAAAGTTATTTATTAGAACAAGCCGTTATAACAGAACAAACGGTGTTAGATATACATGCTGATTTAAAGGAGTACATAGAAACAGAATTAAAAAAGGCCTCAAATGTGGCAACTATTGTACCCGATACAGAAGAAGAGCTTGAAGATATTTACGCTTATCCAAATTATAAACCTGTTTACTTAAATCAGTCACCAGTTAAACCAGCACCGGAAAAACGGTTTATTGATGGTATAAAAGATGGTCTGTATCAATCTATGGTTAAACACCCAAACCTTGTAATTATGGGTCAGGATATTGCAGAATATGGAGGAGCCTTTAAAATTACGGAAGGTTTTGTGGAAGCTTTTGGAAAAGAAAGAGTTCGCAATACGCCGATCTGCGAAAGTGCCATTGTTGGCGTAGCGCTGGGTTTGGCAATGGAAAGCTATAAAGCTGTAATGGAAATGCAATTTGCTGATTTTGTTACCGTAGGCTTTAATCAGATCATTAACAACCTCGCAAAAATTCATTATCGCTGGGGGCAAAATGCAGATGTGGTTATTCGTATGCCTACAGGTGGTGGTGTAGGTGCCGGGCCTTTTCACAGCCAGAGTAATGAAGCCTGGTTTGTACATACACCCGGATTAAAAGTAGTATATCCATCAACACCGCAGGATGCAAAAGGTTTGCTGATTGCTGCTATCAATGACCCCAACCCGGTATTGTTTTTTGAACACAAGGCTTTGTACAGAAGCATCAGCGGTCCTGTGCCGGAAGCATATTATGAAATTGAAATTGGCAAAGCAAAACTGGTACAAACGGGAGATGACATCACTATTATAACTTATGGTGCAGGGGTTCATTGGGCCATACAATACGCAAAAGATCATCCGTCAGTTTCTACGTATATCCTCGACCTTAGAACATTATTACCGCTGGATTATGCAGCAATAAAAATAGCTGTAGAAGCAACAGGTAAAGTATTATTGTTACATGAAGATACTTTAACAGGAGGTATTGGTGGAGAAATAGCAGCATGGGTTGCCGAAAATTGTTTTGAACATTTGGATGCGCCGATAATTCGGTGCGGAAGCCTTGATACACCGATTCCGTTTAATATTGAACTGGAGAAAAATTTTATGGCATACAGCAGACTGGATGAATGCGTGGAAAAATTGATGAATTATTAGGCTTGCTAAAAAAGAGTCTACAGTGAGATTGGATAATGGAAACGCTTACTCCTCCTTCCCACTTTTATCACCCACAAACCAATGCTCTTTATCTTTAAACAATACATTGAATGTAGTGAGAGAACCATAACAACGAGTGATATATTGCTGTAGGTTTACCTTTTCTTCATCGCTCAGTTTTTTATTGCTGTTGATGTTTTGTTCCAACACTCTTAACCTGTCCCGCAACATCACAATTTTATGAAAGAAGTCAGCCACAGGAATTTCTTTGGGTTTTAAATTTTTATCTGATGGCTGTAATAACAAAGTGCCGCCAATCCATTTTTCCCCAAGGGGAACAACTTCATTAACGTTACCCCATAAACGTAAAATTTTCAGTAACGACTTTTCAGTTTCGGACACAGTCTCTATTTCTACTGTAGTATTTTCTGGAATGATTTCATCAAGATGGCTATCTGTTTTATCAATTTCTTTTGTGCCATGGTGAATGAAGGAAATCATATAAGATGCATATCGAACGCCAATAATTACGCCCGGCCCATACTGTGTGTGTTGTAATCTTGTACCGATGCCTAAAGTTGTTTGTTCCATTAATTTTTTTTAAAAATACTTTATTTAGGTAAAATTACTGACCTTCTTTTTTTACATCTTCTATAAACATTTCTTTTCTAAACCTGTAAGATGCATTCAAAATATACTGATAAAAATTAACCGTCGTGCTGTTTTGAGTAAACTCAAAATTGGGCCGGTAGATCTTCATAAAATTGTCGAGATTGGCACCTTCCAAATGAGTGACTCTTTTAACCAGCGGCTTATTAAAGCGAAAATTTACATAACTCTCCTGCTCCTGCTCTAACAATCGGCCTTGCATATATTTTAGCCGCTTATTTCTTTTAAAGCGGAAAATATTAATAAACTCATCAAGGTCAAGACCTACAGATCCGGAGTATTCAGATG
>JAYWAU010000169.1:0-5351 GCA_043782265.1 Ferruginibacter sp.
CGAGTGTGCTTCTTCAAAAAGACGGGCCACTTCCACAATTTGTCTGTCAGATTCTGCAGAACCAAAATAGATGGTAGCACCAACGGCTGCGGCTCCAAGATTCCATGCATCTCTTACAGAACCAAATTGTATCTGGTCAAATTTATTGGGATAGGTTAATAATTCATTGTGGTTGAGCTTTACAATAAATGGAATTTTGTGTGCATATTTTCTTGAAACAATAGCCAATCCACCAATGGTAGAAGCAACTGCATTGCAACCTCCTTCAATGGCAAGCCTGATAATATTCTCTGGATCAAAATAAATCGGGTTCGGCGCAAACGAAGCGCCGGCACTGTGTTCTACGCCCTGGTCTACGGGCAGTATGGATAAGTAGCCCGAACCCGAAAGCCGACCATGGTTATAAAGTGCTGAAAGGTTACGAAGCGTTTGCGTATTTCTGTTTGATAAACTAACAACATTGTCAATAAAATGTGGAGACGGTAAATGCAAATCATCTTTTAAAATGGTTTTGCAACTATGGGTTAATAAGTGTTGGTTGTTATCACCAATTAATGCAATGATTTCATTGGTAGTCATAATTTTATTTTTAGTTAATTCATATTTCGAAAGTATTTTCTGCGATTTTGAGTAGCTTTTTATTTATTGGTCAGTAAGTTTTAATAGGGTAACTATTTTATCGGCATCTTCTTTTCTGCACAATTCGGTTCCGGTATTCATTGTTGCCGCAGTGCCGCAGGCCACACCATACTGCACCGCTTTCCGCAGACTTCTACCCTGGCTCAGGTAAAAAATAATTCCAGCAACCATGCTATCACCTGCGCCAACTGTGCTTTTTCGTTCTACAACAGGTGGGGTTATAATTTCAGCAATATTATTTGTTACCAACATCGCCCCTTCGGCACCCATCGATATTACCATAGCTTCGCATTTTCCTTTTGCAATAATTGTTCTTGCAATATCCTTTGCTTCATGTTTCATTAAAGAAGGTTTGCCAGCCAGCGCAGCTAATTCGCCCAGGTTTGGTTTCAATAAATAAACACCTTCAGCTACTGCCTGCTCCAAAGCTTCACCGGAGGTATCTACAATAAATTTTGCATTCATCTTTTTTGCAATTTTTGCAAGTTGAGCATAAATGTTCAACGGAACTCCCGGAGGTAAACTGCCACTGGCGATAAGAAATTCTACAGCAGGAATTGCTTCTACTGCGATTAAAAATTGCTGCCATTCATTTTCATTTAAGGGAGTACCAGGCATCCCAAATCTGTATTGATTGTTAGTACTTTCATCAAGTACAATTATATTTTCTCTTGTTTCATTATTGGTTTCAATAATGATTGCTGGTATATTTTCCATTGCCAGTAAATGATTAAAAAATTTACCGGTGTATCCTCCTGATGAAAAGATTGCTGTAGCCACTCCCCCCAGCTTTTTTATTGCTCTTGCAACATTTATGCCGCCGCCGCCAGGCTCTAGTTTTGGTAAAGCGCATCTTAATTTTTTTTCTGGAATTAAAGCGTGTATCGAAGTGCTTTTATCAATACAGGGACTAAAAGTAATAGTAACAATTGCAGACATGCTGTAAGATAAATAATATTCAATTAAACAACAGGTTGTAGCCTGCGGCAACCTGTTAATACAAGTTGAATACACCAGCATCAAACAATCACTGTATCCAAATTACCTAAATAGAAGTATTCAATTGTAGTAAAAATCAGCACACCACAATTTGTTGAAGTTATGAGGCAGCAATAGTATTTATTACTCATTTTCAAACCGCCCGCTTTTTTCATCAATTAAAATGCGATAGAAAACCGGCCTGCTATTTTCCTGCTGTTCCAGGTTGCCCAAACCTTTTATTTCGGATGTAATGGCAGGGTCTTTCATTTTAAGATGTAAATAGCGATCAACAAATAACTTCATCGCATTTTGCCGTTCCCGTTCTTCAATCAACTCCTGGTAATCGCCTAATAGCAGTACACTTCTCCAGTTTATATCTTTGTCTATTTCGTCTATCTGCAGGCAAACTCTTTTATTCTTTCGCATCACCTTTATTTTATGCCCGGGTTGCGAATGGCAGATAATGTGGTTACCATCGTACACATAATTAATGGGGTATATAAATGTATTAAAGCCATCGTTAAATCCCAGACGGCCCAGCACATTGTCCAGTAATACTTCTTCAATTTCTACTTCAGTAAGTTTACCAATCATATCCGGAAGTTTTATTTGATTATAATTTTAAAAAAAAGATGCGCTTCTAATAAGTTTCAACATTTTTTAAATAACCTGCAATTATACAGTACTCATACTCTTTTTAGCAAGCATTTATATAAGCAATTTACTTTTACCTGTTATAAAAAAAGATGATCTGCATCACAAAAAAAATTGATTGTCCTCATTGAAATTAATTTATGCAGAAGTGTAGCTGCAATAGCAGAAATGAAAAGGCCGGCAAAAGCCGGCCTTAAAAAATAATTGTTTTTTAACCGAATTGTTGTTGTGCTTCGCCGATCATAGCAGCAGCCATTGGAAATAAAATATTATTTTCCAGGTGTACATGCTTATGAAGATCTTCTTCAAATGCCTTTAATTCATCCATACAAACTTTGTGTGTTGTGCAGGCATCTTCAGGGGGGGTGTAATTATTTGTAAGGTGCCTTATTTCAAACATACTCTGTCCTGCATTATCATGCTCAGCTTCCATAACCTGTATGGGGGCGCTTATGTAAGCAGGCGGATAATTTACATCTTTTTGTTGCAATACCAGCGCAGCAATTTCTTTAATTCTGGGAAAAAGAACAACCTCTTCTTTTTGCATATGAGGTTCCAGCTCATTTTTAACTGCATCAAATAGCTGAGCCACTTTTTTGAGGTAAGGATAACGGTCGCCATGTTTTGTAACTAATTTATCTAAATGATTACTGATTACAGGGATGGCATTTTTAACATAAAAGTGATGATGAATTAAGATAAAAGAAATGAGTTGTTCGGCACTCATTTCAGTAAATGGTAAAATAGGTTTTGATATGGTTTGAGCCAGCTGCATTTCTTTTAGTACTTCAGTTACGCTGATGCTTTTTTCAGCGCAGGCTTCGGCCAATGTTCTTTTACCACGGCAGCAAAAATCAAGACCGTATTTTTCCAGTACTGGAATAACCTGGTAATTTTCCAATGCAATGGCACTCAGGCTTTGTTGTTCTAGTATTTTCATATTTTTTTATTTTATCAAAGGTGACACAATGCAAAAGGGTAGTTTATGATTTAACGCATCTTTAGAATAATATTTTTGCATACTTTTTTAAACTCTTTTATTGCCGCCTGTTAAATTAAATAACAGAATCCCACCAAACATAATTATAGCGGTGGCTAAAAGAAATTCATTTATAAAGGGAACAATAACATAGCTTAACCCAAGGGTGCCCTGAAGCATTAACAGCATCTCGTTGATAACAATGCCTGAAATAAATATCCAGATGCCAATCATAAAATATTTTTGAGTGGCAATAAATTCCATCGAAATAATATACCCTAAAATAAAAATGGTGATCACCCCCAATAAAACAAGGTGCAGATATCCTATAACTATAGGTCTAAACCCAAACGCCAGTTGGCTTAAAGCCGGGTGTGTTGAGCCGAGTTGCAATAAAAGCTTTATTGTTAAAGCTATACCTGCAAGTAAAAGTAACTTTCTCCCCTTTTCTTTAAACGCAGTTTGAATGATGGCTTTATTTGTAAACGATAGCCTTACAAGTAAAGCCCATCCTATTACCTGTGCGATGGCAGCACCTATCACAATCAGGTAAATAAATATTGGTATCGGCATCCACAACGCAGATAAAAAGTAAGCAGGTATACAGGCAAGACAGAACAACCAGAAAATAAGTTTAAGTTGTTTATCTGTAGAAAATTGGTTTTCGAGTTTTGAAACCAGTAATCCCATGCCTGCAAAAAAGAACCAGCCATTGTATTGAAAGTGGAGGAAAAAATATACTGCCGCCAGGTACCAGGTTTGATGCATAGTTTTAGTAGCCATCATAAAAGCCAGCGAAAAAGCACCTATTGACGAGATAGCATTAAATAGCAAAGCTGCTTTAAACCAATAGTGACTTGTGCTTTTATAAAAAAGCGCATTCAAATCTTTCCAATATTTTATTGCAAAGAAATAAGAAACAATAATTGATAAAGTAGAAAAAGTAATTGACCCTAATCCGTATCCTTGCAAAGGAAAAAAAATCAACATGCCGTATGCTGTTATGCAATTGCAAATTAATAGCCAGCGGTAGTCTTTATAGGCAATGGCTCCTTTGTGTTGGCTAAGGTATTGTACCAGCAATACCATCAGTGCCTGAGTAATCCATCCTGCAAAGGCAAAATGAGAATGACCATGCAATAAATGTTTCTGATCGAGATAGGGAAATGAAAAGGCTATCTTATAGCGAAGTGTAACACCTAATAAGGAAACAATCAGCAGGTTTAAAAATGAAATTTGTAACCAGCGGCGTAAGGAAGAATCCATGCATTTTATTTTTGCTGTAAAAATAAAAGGTGCTTAGCAGGTTTGTTATGATTGCAATCATAACTTAACAGTAAACTTTACCTTTATCTATCAGCAACAAACCTTTTTCATGCATCATGCGCATAGACCTTATAACGGTTTCTACCCGTAAACCCGTCATATCTGCTATTTGCTGCCTTGTAAGTTTAAGCTGGCTGCAATCAGTACAAAAATTTCTTTTCTCTTTTTTAAGATAAGTCAGTAATGTACCAATCATGTTTTCAGGATCATGGCAGGCGAGCACTTTTAACAGCATAAATTTATACCGTATTCTTTGCGCCAGCAGTTTACTGAATTTAAAATGAATATCCTGATTTTCCTTAACAAGCTGCATAAAAGTCGATTTGTGTAATCGTATCAGCACAGTATCTTCTTCTGCAATAGCAGTAGCTGCAAATGGTTCGTCATCAAATAAAGGCATTTCGCCAAAACATTCTCCCGGTTCAATAATTGTCTGTATAAACGTTTTGCCTTGCTCATTTATATTTAACCAGCTAACTCTGCCGCTTACCAATTGATAGTAGAAAGAGCAGGTCGTTCCTTCATTAAATATTACATTTCCTTTAACGACTTTTTTAAAAGTAGCACCCCAGGCGAGTAAGAGGTCAACATCTATCATCATTGTAAAATAGTTTAAGCAATTATTAATTTTCAAAACTAATATTACTCAATGCTGAATAGCATGATGTAAACCCAATATTAGTATGATTCTAATCATGATTTAAGTATTGAAGCAGCTTAAAAATCAGTAAATAAGAACGGTTTTATTTTTTATGATTCAACGCATAATTTC
>JAYWAU010000170.1:0-5348 GCA_043782265.1 Ferruginibacter sp.
GGAATTAAAAAAGTACTGTATGCACCAATCATTAAAAAGGCAATCATCAACAGTATCGTTAATTTCGATTGTATAAATGCTTTGGCGATATTTCCTGAAAATCCATTTTTCATTTGCTTGTATTAATAATTCGTTTATAATTTTTTGTACCCAACATTTGTATTTCAACTAAGCACCATTGCAGCTTGTCCGCTGTGGCGGATCGCACGCTTGTTCTGAATAACATTGTTGAACTTCAGCGTTCTGATTGGAGCTACTAATGCTTACTGCCGGTATTCAACAGTCCAACAACTGGTCTCGCTTCACTTTAATTACTTTATCAATCTTATTTACTTTATCACTTTCACAGGCACCCCATTGTACAACTTACCTTCAGCACTTACAATAAAGGGTTCATCTTTTTCCAAACCGGTAAGTACTTCCACTTTATCACCAAATGTTTTACCTAATCTTACCCAACGTAACAAAGCGGTATTATTACTACCTACTGTATATAATCCTGTTAACTGATCTTTATGCTCAATGCTCGAAAGTGGCACCAATACTGTATTTACGGTTGGTTTAGCAGTAACAGTTTCTTTCACTGCAATAACAATATTGGCATACATACCTGCATACAAGCCAGCTTTATCCTTATCAGGGATACTTACTTTAATGATGTATTGTCCGCCTGTGTATTGCGAAGACTGATTGATTTGAGATACCGTTCCTTTGATTGTTTTGTCAATCGCATTAATTGTTACAATCGCTTCTGTACCCTGGTGTATTTGATTAATGGTATTTTCAGGAACGGAAGCGCTTACCTGATAACTGCCACTTTGCTCAATGGTTAGTATCGGCATACCCGGACTTGCCATGCTTCCTGCATCTGCTAATTTTTGTGTAACAATACCTGCAAAAGGAGCTGCTAAACTGGTATAACCCAACATGGCATTTACTTCATTGCGCATTTGTTTTGCACCTTCCATTCTAGCTTTAGCAGCGTTGTATTGTAAGGTAACATTATCCAATTCTTTTGCGGTAGCACTTTGTTGTTTATACAAAGCAGTAAATCGGTCAAAATCTTTTTGGGCGCTGTTTACCGAAGCCTGTGCTTCTGCAATCATGGCATCCGCCTGCGCTCTTTTTGCCAGCATATCCTGGTTGCTTATGGTGGCCAGCAATTGTCCTTTGCTAACATGGTCACCCACTTTTACTTTCAGCATAGTAATGTATCCCATTACTCTTGTACTAATATTGGCAGATTGTGCAGCTTCAATTTGACCACTAACATTCACGCCCTGTTGTACATCGCCCGAAGGTGTTGCAACCTTCACAGTTATTGCTGCATCAGTATCAGCAGTTGATTCATTTTTCTCTTTGCCCGAACAGGCACTTAAAACCAGTAAACCAATACCGGTAAATAACTGTAATGTTCTTTTTTTATTGATAGTCATGCTCTTTTTTTTTAAAATTATTTAGTGGTTGAAGTAGTCAATAATTGTATATAAGCCCTGGTAACATTGCTTGTAAACACGGCCTGAGCAAGTGCAAATTTTTGTTGTGAAAGCTGTGTTGTTGCCATCAAAACATCCGTAGTATTTACCAAACCCTTTTGATAACGGTTTTGTAAAATCGTCAGTGATTCTGTTGCCTGCTCTATGGAACTTTTTTGTTGTTGAATATCAAATTGTGCATCTGCTAAATCACGGTAGGTTTTGTTTAATTCCAGCTGACCCTGTTCTTTTTGCTGTGCCAGTGTTTCGGCTAATTTGTTGCGCTCCAATGTTTGCGTAGCAATTGTATTTTTAGTGCTATTGCCTTTAAAAATATCCCATTTAAGTTGTACGCCTGCTATATACGCATTGGCTCCAAAACCAAGCATACGACTGTCATTCAACTGGTAACTTCCAAATGCATTCAACTTAGGCAGGTAACTTTTTTTGTTTGACAGTATCATTAAATCCGAGGCTTCAATGGCTTTTTGCATTGCTAAAAAATCCGACCTGTTGGCTGCAATTTTTGTTGTAGTGTCATTGATGGCTGCTGGTATTTGCAGGTTGTTATCTGTTTTGTACACCACATCATCCGTTTGCCCCATCAATAAACTAAGGTAATCAGATGCGTTGCGGATATTGCTTTTTGCCTTTGCTATATTGGTTTCCACGGTAGTTACCTGTACCTGCCCATTCAGCACATCCGACTTTTGAATTAGCCCCTGTTTAAAATTGTTATCGGTAAAAGTGTAAACAGATTTGGTTAACTGCAAAGCTTCTTCCAAAACCTTTTCTGCATCATAGGCCAGTTGTAATTGCAGGTAGGCTTTCTGTACCTCAAAAGTTAAGTACTCTTTGGTTCGTTGTGTTTTATATTGGTACAATTCCGTTTGCTTTAATGCAGCTTTTCTTTTGTACACTAAATCTATATTGATCAATGGTTGCTGTAGTTCCAGCCTGGTGGTAAAATCAGGCGTTGCTCCGGGACTATTTAGTAGGGCAGGGTTAAAATCATTTTGAGTAATTGATTGCTGCTGCAATTTAAATCCAAAGGCGTTCAGTGGATTGTTGGTAGTGATAGCCGTGTAAGACAACCCAATCTGCGGTAAATAAATAGCTTCTGTTTGTTTATAATTGGATGTAGCAATGCTTTCATCCAGCTTTGCCAGTAGAATAGTTTTGTTATTGTTTAAAGTAGCTGTGATAGCTTCATCCAGGTGTAAATTTTTTGTGCTGTCCTGCGCTGAAACCCTTGCTGTAGCAGCACTTAGAAAGATGGCCGTTGTAACTGCTATTGAAATAAATTGTTTTTTGCTGCTCATTCCTTTTTTAATTTAGGGCAAAACTAATGGCAGAAAAATAGGGCGATGGTAACATTTGTCACTTACAAAATGTTTGTAAAAAAATATCAGGTAGATATTTTATGGTAGAAAATGCAGAGATGAGAATCAGCCTTAATGCTGGTAGAAATAAATAATTACAAAGATACATTACATCAAAAGTGGGATAAGATAGGGATTCAAAATTACTAAGATAAAATATCATACAACCTGTAATAAATAAAAATGGTAATAGACCTAGTATTATTTTTTTAGATCTATTACCACTATATACAGAAATAATTTCCCTGAATTTAATTTACATATTGGCCAACATTATTCCAGGTGCCGCCATTTACGACGTTGGTAAAACCATTTTGTTCCAGAATAGATTTTGCCTGGCTGCTTCTTCCTCCGCTTCGGCAGAATACAATAATGTTTTTCCTGTTCTTAAATGTTGCCAACTGAGTCTGTACCCTGTCTAAAGGAATATTTACAGATCCTTTTACATGACCCTCTGCAAATTCACCCGGGGTTCTTACGTCTACTAAAAAAGCACCTGCTTCAATAATGCTTTTTAAATCAGCGGTTGCTCTACCACCAAATAATTGTTTAAAAAAGTTCATCGTTTTATTTTTTTATTATGTAAATTTTTTAATTATGCTTACCAGCCCTGCCTTTTGTATTACACCACTCTGTCTCCATAAGGGTTGTCCGTTTTTAAATAATATTAAGGTTGGTACACTTTGTACCTGGTATTCACCGGCTGCCTGCTGATTTTTATCTACATCTACCTTTATAATGGTAGCAGCGTCCCCAATTTCCTGCTTCACTTCTTTTAAAATAGGCGCCATCATTTTGCACGGGCCACACCAGGTAGCAGTAAAATCTACCAGCACCGGTTTATCTGATTGTATCATTTCTTTAAATGTCATAGCTGTAATTTTTAGTCTTCTTTTAAATGTTGTTTGGGTGTATCTTTTTTAAACATACCAAACAATAAAGCACCAAGAAGCATACCGTAAATAGTACTGTTAACAGGCCTGGATGTAATCATACAGTTACCGGATGAACAGCCAATCTGTTGCCAGTATAAATATCCTGCAATGCCACCTGCTAAAGCCCCTGCCATGTAAAGCCAGTTACTTTTAAACCACTTCTTCATAAGTTATGTCTTTTGTAGTTTGCTCCTTTTTATTAACCGGTGTATTACAACCACCCACGCCGCAACAACCAATATTAAAAAGGGGCATACAGGTTAATAATATCCCTGCAATCCCCATCGTCAGGTCTTTTACAATTACTGCTTGTACAATAATGGCAATGCCTACACCCAATCTGACAAAACGCATAAAATTCCAGTTACGCAATATTCCCTGCTTCATACCTGATGATTTAAATAGTTGATTTAGCAAAAGTAATTGCATGCGCTTTTATTATTTGTAACAAAGGTTACAAATAATAAAAGCAGCGATAGCTGCTTTTTTGTAAATTAATGTGGATTTTCTTAGCCGACAGATTGCACATGTAGACGGATTACTTTTTTACTTTGTAATAATATTGGTTTTAAAATTATTTGACATTTTTAGTTGTAAAAATTTTGTGACAGTGCATTTGAAACTACTTTGAATTCACCGTCTTTTCGGGCTATCTGGTAACGGTTATTAATGGCAAGAATATTTGGATTTGATAAATGCTTTTCATTGTATGGTGCCAACATATCAAGCTCGTTTGTTGTATTCCCTGCTGCATCAACAAGACGGGAAAATACCCTGTATTGAAAGTGCCATGGATTTAGCTGGTCTTCTGCTTTATCAGCATTATAGGAATCATTAAAGCCTTCAAATATTAATTCAGATATATGGCTGATATGTTTTATTAAATGTTCTGTAATATTAATGGATGCGTCTATATCCGGGTCGTCGTGCACAATGCCGCTGTCCCATACTGTTTCTCCGTTCAAAAAAATCACCAGCCTGTTATCTACATGTTTAACATTTATCCAGTATTCCTTTTTCATTTTGTTTAAAGTTTAATCGTGGTAAATTGGTTATTTAAGAACCCAAAAGTAAAACCTAACGGGCAGCTGTATTATGATGTATATCATCTTTAAATGTGATATTTATTAATACTTACTATTTGGACATTTCATTATTGGTGTTTTGATACATTCGTGCGGCTCATTCTTACATTGTTACTGATATGATAAAAGGTTTCTTTAATTTTATTAAAAACAATAGCATGACATACTTTAAGCCACTCTTTATTTTCTTTGCAGGATTATTCTTGTCCTTAGCCGGTAGTGCCCAGCATAAAATTATATGGGATATGAGTAGCGGCGATACAGCCCAGCAGCGTGGTTTGTATAAACAAATCAACAATGTATTAGCTGTAGCTCCCGACACAAAAATTGAAGTTGTCTTTCATGGTAACTCCGTGTATGCATTGCTGAAAGATACAGGTTACCACAAAGAACAAATTATGGCTTTAGCGCAAAAGGGTGTTGTGTTTGCCGCCTGTAATAATTCTTTAAAAAGTAGAAATATTGATACCA
>JAYWAU010000171.1:0-5335 GCA_043782265.1 Ferruginibacter sp.
GTTATTCACAATTAGTAAAAACTTCCCCCATAAGCAATGGCCTTTTTATACACTTATCCACAATGGCTATTGTAAAATCTATTTCTAAACAGCTTCTAAGAGAATGTAAAACAAAAATTAAAAAATTGAAATAGGGAGACTTTAAAAATTTAGTAAATTCCCCTATTTGCAAAGATTGGTTTCTTAGTGCGGGAATCTGTTATACAATTATGGAAAAAAATTACATTATTCACACATTTACTATGGCTCCAATTTAGTAAAGGATGTACGGTGGTATATTTAATATTGGATATTCCCTATGGTTCCCTTGGAATAACGGGTAAAAAATTCCCGATTAAAGGATAGGTTATACAGGTTTCTATATCAAAAAGTTTGGCACCATATTTAATCCCTGCTAAGGAGAAAAGAAAGATTTTGCGTAAATTATCAATGGCTGTGGTAGTTACCGGCCATATTAAAAAGTTAACTGATACTAAATGATACCAGCACCGGAAATTTCAGAAACTAAACCGGATGAAAAATATTTTATCTCAAAAAAAACGGATGTCTTTTTTAACGATATCTACAAAGTCTATAAATTCATTGCACTTTTCTTTAAAGAAGCATTTTCTGCTCCGTTTGAATTTAAAGAAATCATTAACCAGTGTTATGAAGTAGGTTATAAATCGCTGGCATTGGTGTCGTTGACGGGCTTTATAACTGGAATCGTTTTTACAAAACAGTCCCGGCCTTCGTTGGCAAATTTCGGAGCTAGTTCCTGGCTGCCTTCACTTATTTCGATTGCCATTATAAGAGCATTGGCACCATTGGTAACTGCGTTAATTGCAGCAGGAAAAGTAGGCAGTAATATGGGAGCAGAGCTAGGCTCTATGAAGGTAACAGAACAGATTGATGCTATGGAAGTATCAGCCACTAACCCTTTTAAATTTTTAGTAGTAACACGTATCACTGCTATCACAATTATGTTGCCTATACTGGTTTTGTACACCGGCTTTATTGGCATGATGGGAGCCTATCTGAATATTCACCAAAATGAACAAACCAGCTTGATTGCTTTTTTTAAAAGTGCTTTTGGCACCATCTCTTTTCTTGATATTTTTTCCTCTATTTTCAAAGCTATCTGCTATGGATTTACCATTGGTGTGGCGGGCTGTTACCAGGGATACAATGCACAGAATGGAACGCAGGGTGTAGGAAGGGCAGCAAACTCGGCAGTTGTACTTGCTATGTTTATGATTTTTGTAGAGGAGATGGTGATTGTACAATTTGTAAATGCAATAAGATAAATAATAAAGAATTGATGGATACAACCTCACCTGATATTGACACTAAAGAATTAGTAATTGCTATAAAAGATTTAAAGAAATCATTTGGCAACCTGAAAGTATTGGATGGAGTTAATATTGACATAGAAAAAGGAGAAAATATTGCTGTGCTCGGACGTTCTGGAAGTGGCAAATCTGTATTGATTAAAATCATATCCGGTCTTCTTAAACCCGATAGTGGTTTGGTGAAGGTACTTGGCGAGGAAGTAGATACCATTAGCGCAAAAGCTTTACAGGAACTACGACTCAAAATTGGATTTTCTTTTCAAAACAGTGCTTTGTATGACAGCATGAGTGTTAGGGGCAATCTCGAATTTCCTCTGGTAAGAAACAGACGCAACTTAAGCAGGAAAGAAGTAAACAATGCCGTTGAATCGGTATTGAATGATGTTGGTTTATTACAAACAATTAACCAGATGCCTTCTGAACTTTCGGGCGGGCAAAGAAAAAGGATTGGCATTGCACGCACATTGATACTGCAACCTGAAATTATGTTGTATGATGAACCTACTTCAGGCCTTGATCCAATAACCTGTATTGAACTAAATAACCTCATCGTAAAAGTGCAGCAACAATATAATACCAGTTCTATTATTATTACGCATGATCTTACCTGTGCCAAAACAGTAGCCAACAGGGTTACTATGCTGGTGGAAGGTAAACTTTTAATACCCGGAAGTTTTGATGAAGTGTTTGCTTCGCAGGATGCTAATGTAAAAACATTTTACGATTACAATTTTATAAACAACGCATGATGACAATAAAAAACAACCGCCCAGTAATAGTTGGTATGTTCATACTTTTAGGTTTGGCCATTTTGGTGGTAACCTTATTTACATTAGGCGGCGAGAAAAAAACTTTTGTAAAATCGTTTACGCTGAATGCAGTTTTTACTGATGTAAACGGGCTATTAAAAGGTGCTAATATTTTATATTCGGGTGTGAAGGTAGGTACCGTAAAAAAAATAAGTTTGTATGGAAATGCGCAGGTGTTGGTTACCATGAGTATTGAAAATGATGCTGAATCGCATATTCACAAAAATGCAAAAGCAAAAATTGGATCTGATGGTTTAATTGGTAACAGGATAATCGTTATTTATGGTGGCGATTCAACAGGCGCAGAGATTGCAAAAAATGATTTTTTAACAGTAGAAAAAGCAGTTACAACAGAGGATATGCTGGCTACCTTACAGGCCAATAATAAAAATTTACTGGAGATAACCAATGGTTTTAAAAGTATCAGCAAGAAAATAGATAGTGGCAAAGGAACGCTTGCTACTTTATTAAATGATCCCTCAATGGCTAACAAACTAAATGGCACTGTAGATAATTTACAATCAACAGTGGCTAATTTTAAGGCCGTTTCAGCCAGTAGTAAAAATGTACTGGCAAGCCTGCAGGATTTTTCCGGCAACCTTAACAAACCTGGTAATTCAATGAACGAGTTGGTTACAGATACCGTTATATTCAGAAATATTAAAAGCACATTGACACAGTTGGAGCAGGCCTCTAATGAAGTAACCCAATTTACCGTTAACCTGAAAACTACCAGTGAAAAACTAAATCAAAAAGACAATATGGCTGGTGTGCTATTGAATGATCCGGCAGCAGCATCTTCTGTAAAAGGCACCTTACAAAACCTACAGGCAGCAAGTCATAAACTGGATGAAGATTTAGAAGCATTGCAACATAATTTTTTATTAAGAGGATTTTTTAAGAAAAAGGCAAAAGAAAATAAGATTGACACAATCATCATTAAATAAAAAATCAGAACACCCCTTTGTTCGATCAACTAATGTTATCAACTTTTATTTTGTAACTTTTTATAGAACCATCTTTTGGCCATTTCTGCTGAAATAATATAAGCAGCAATGATCAATAACATCCATCCATAAAACGATAAGGGCAGGCTTACAAAACCCAATAAACCCGCAAACGGCATTAAGGGGATAGAGAGTACAAATATTACAACAAGACTGGTGGCAATAGCCAAATATTTCCGCGGTAAACTTTTAAAGAAGGGCAACCTGGTTCTTACCACCAGCACAATCAACGTGGCAGAAATAACGGATTCTGTAAACCATCCTGTTTGAAATACCTTTTCATCTTCTTTCATCAAAAAAAGTAACACGCCAAGGCAAGATAATCATATACAAAATTCAATCTTACCCATATTATGTAGACAACACTTTTATAAAATATAGCAGACGATTGCTGTGAAGTAGCGTTTAAATATTTCTGAAAAGTTTCATCGGAGCAATGGCCGCCCAGAGGATTTTTTAATCCTATTCTTAAAAGCCAAGGCATGTCCTCTTGTAGCTGACTATTATAAAATTTATAAAGCCCATAATTTTTATTTAAAACAGAAACAAGCGAATATTTTTCCTGATTGTAATTTTAATTGCTCAATTCCTTATTACAAATTTCGGCTAACAGTAAAGAGTAAATATGCATTCACATTTTTTAACAACGTTGTTACTAACAAATTGTATTAATAACCGGTTAACCTGCTTTCTCGTGTTTCTTTTTTTGATTCCTCTCCAAATAAGTAGCTTTTAAAAAAATGGATTGCTTATCTTTCTACCCGGTTTTGTTATCAACTTTAATCTTTAATCCATGCTGGTAAAAACTTACGGCAGTGCAGTTTATGGTGTAGAAGCCATCACTATTGCGGTAGAAGTAAATCTTAACAACCAGGGCAAACCCGAACCGGTTATTGTTGGCCTGCCGGATAGTGCTGTTAAGGAAAGTATGCAACGGGTAGAAAGTGCCATTAAAGACAATGGGTATTTTATGCCCCGTACAAGGCTGATTGTAAATTTAGCCCCGGCAGATATCCGTAAAAGCGGAACTGCATTTGACCTGCCGATTGCCATGGGCACATTAGGTGCAAGCGAACAACTCATTAATCCGGAAAAATTAACGGAATATGTCATCATGGGTGAATTGAGTTTGGATGGAACCGTCAGGTCTATCAAAGGTGCATTACCCATCGCCATACAGGCACGTAAGGAAAATTTTAAAGGCCTGATTGTACCCAAACAAAATGCCCGTGAAGCAGCTATGGTAAATAACCTGCTGGTATATGGTGTAACACATTTAAATGAAGTAATTGATTTTTTTAAAGATGAAACTACTTTACAACCCACCATAGTAAATACCAGGGAAGAATTTGCCTATGCTCAAAGTGATTTTGATATTGATTTTTGTGATGTTAAGGGGCAGGAAAATATAAAACGGGCACTTGAAATAGCAGCCGCAGGCGGACACAATGCCATTTTGATTGGCCCGCCAGGTGCCGGCAAAACCATGCTGGCAAAGCGTTTGCCAACCATCCTTCCACCATTAAGTTTACAGGAAGCTTTGGAGACTACAAAAATACACAGTGTTGCCGGCAAGCTACCTGAGAATGCAACACTTATTTCAAAACGACCTTACAGAAGTCCGCATCATACAATTTCGGATGTAGCACTTGTAGGTGGTGGCGGCAATCCGCAACCCGGCGAAATTTCACTGGCACACAATGGCGTATTATTTTTAGATGAATTACCCGAGTTTAAAAGAACGGTACTGGAAGTAATGCGGCAGCCGATGGAAGAAAGAAAAGTTACCATCAGCAGGGCAAAAATTGCACTGGAATTTCCAGCAAGTTTTATGTTGATTGCATCCATGAACCCCTGCCCCTGTGGTTATTTCAACCATCCTGATAAACAATGTACCTGCCCGCCGGGAGCAGTTCAAAAATATTTAAATAAAATTTCAGGTCCTTTACTTGACAGGATTGACCTGCACGTAGAAGTAACACCTGTTGCATTTAGTGAACTATCTTCTACCAAACAATTTGAAAAAAGCGAAGTTATAAGAGAAAGAGTTATTAAGGCCAGGGAAATACAAATGGAAAGATATAAAGACAATGAAGGCGTACATGCAAATGCACAAATGAGTAGTAAAACGCTGAAAGAAATTTGTATTATTAATACAGCCAGTCAAAACCTGTTAAAGATTGCGATG
>JAYWAU010000172.1:0-5315 GCA_043782265.1 Ferruginibacter sp.
GGTGGCACTGCTGGATCTATGGATAACAATAATCTTCAAAAAAAGAACCCGCTGGATATTGACTGGCTTAAACCGGCTACATCGATAAAAAAAGAAGACGCTTTATTTGTGTATGTTGTCGAAAAAAATAAGCTGCAAAAAAAAGTGCTTAGTTATGATACTACCAAAGATGCTGCTTTAACAAAAAAAGCAGATGCTGCCATTGCAAAAATAAGAGACAATGAAAGTGAAGTAAATAAATTGCCTGTAGAACAAGCATTAAAACAGGCAGCCACTGGAAGGCCTGTTGATAGTCTTTTTAATACGTTAGAAAAAGACAGCCTGCATAGCAAAGCAGCCACTAATGGTATTCAAAAAAAGATAACCCCGGATAAAGCTCCAAAAGATACTGCCATTAGATATTTCGAAGCTTTTCATCATGTGCGTATTTTTAATGATTCTGTGCAGGCTGTTTGTGATAGTCTGTTTTATTCTTCTGAAGATTCCGTTTTTCGCTTGTATCAAAAACCATTGTTGTTTAACAATAAATCTCAGATAGCAGGTGATACGATTTACATGTTTACTGAAAATAAAAAAGCAAAACGTATGTATGTTTTTGAGAATGGTATTGTAATTAATAAAGCCAATGACCAAATGTATAACCAGATGGGCGGACGTACCATTAATGGCTATTTTAAAGATGGTGCCATGGACTATATACGTGTAAAAGGCTCTCCTGCAGAAAGTGTTTTTTATCCGCAGGATGATGACAGTGCTTTTATAGGGATGAACCGCAGTAAAGGTGATGTGATTGATGTTTATTTTGTAGATAAAGAGATCAACAAAGTAAAGTTTATAAATAATGTAGATGGCACCCTCTACCCTCTTCGGCAAAGCCCGGAAGACCAGAAATACCTTAAGAATTTTAAATGGTGGGAAAGCAGACGACCCAAAAGTAAGTTTGAATTGTTTGAGTAAAAGTAGGGGGCAATTCAAATCGTCGCAGACTTCAGGGTTGCCAACCTTTCGAAAGCTACTACTGAATAAGAATAATCCTATAACAGGTTGGCCACCCTTGCTACAATTTGAGCTTACTCGTAAAACTACAAGCCCATACTAGTTGCCATTTTTAACCTATATTCTTTTACAAATGCTACCGGTTAAATTTTTAATCGCAATCTCCTTTTCTCCATAACACCTACCAGCATAATTATTAAAATCGAAACTATCATTGATCGTATTAAACCGCCTGTTCCATAATTTAGGAATTCAGGATATTGAAAATGTAGCAGGTTATAAACCGAATACAACAGGTAGGGAATAAGGTAACAGGTAAGTGTACTCGTTCCCGCTGGACTAATGATAGTGAACCAGTTTTGTTGTCCTTTTATATCAACCAGCCAGATCATTAAAGTAAAAACCAACACACTGATACCGGTACAAATAAAAACCCATGCCGGAGTGGAATGTATTTTAGATATACCGCCTGAGAACGGCCTGATAATTAAACCTCCGATTATTAATGCCAGGCCAACACTTAAAAAAAGCAGCCATAAATATTGATCTTTTCCTTTGCCCGCCAACTCTCCATATAATAGGGATATCACAATTCCCCACATTACCAATGTTACTGAGGAGGCATCCCCAATAACGGGTAAATTTAATTTTAAAAATCCTGCATGTTCCATAATATTAACAACCATAAATAGTATTAATACAATAAGCAAAACAGGAAGGCTTCCTTTTGAAAATAAAAATAAAAAAGCGCAAACCAGGTATGCCCATCCGATGATTCCCAATATTCCCCACCATGAGGGCCTCATCCCTTCGGGTTCTGCAGGTGTTCCTCCTTTATAGAGAAAAGCCATTAAAAGCAACAAGGCGCTTCCTGTTGCTATCAAAATGTATTTTTTTATTTTTGCCATTGCGGGTGGATAGTCGAGCCAGATAAGAAAGAAAGCAATGGTAATGGCAATGATCCAAATAGCCTGCGGTAACAATGCTGCCGAATTGTAATTTTCACTGTTAACATGAAAGAAGCCCATCACCAGAAGTGCTACAGACCTGCTGAGAATATACACACTGATATCAATAACCGAATCTCCTTTATTCATCCTGTTACGTATTGCAAAAGGAAGCGATAGCCCGACTATGAAAAGAAAAGCAGGAAAAACGGTATCCGCAAAACCGAGCCCATCTTTACTGGCAGCTGCATGTTCTATCCAGGATGGTATTTGTTTTACACTACTTACATCATTTACAAAAATCATCAGTAACATGGTAATGGCACGAAAAATATCTATAGATTTAAGGCGCTTAGGTAATTGATTCATTTAATGTGTGGTATTTTTAATGTTATTTAAATGCCCTGCGATTTATGTATGTGAATATAAACAAGAACAATAAAAGATACATACGGCTTTCATAATTTATTTAATAGCTGGGCAAATCAATTGCGCAATTCCTGAATTCCCTTAAACATTTAATAGATGCTTCTATAACAACTTTTAATAGTTATTCTTCTCCTGAATTGAAATTCTTTTCTTTAAGTAAAAATCATTCGCCTTACCCCTTACCCAACTTCATTTAGTTTGTAAAATTATTTATCTTAAAATACGTTCGCTGGGGGCATTACAAATTGTCGCAAATGGTTGCCAACCTTTCGAAAGCTACTGCTGAATAAGATAATTCTGCAAAAGATTGGCAACCATTTGCAACAATTCTAAATGCACCCGTTGGTTGCACAACTCCTTTACATAGGACTTAATGATTTATCTTTATTTAATGAAAAGTTTTCGTATTCGATTTAGAAAAAATATTGTTGACCCATTTTTAGATTTTATTCATGACAGCCGTGCAGTAGGAATTATTTTATTAATCTGTACAGCCATTTCTTTAATACTTGCAAATACAAATTTTGCTTCAACCTTTTTTAGTGTAATCAATATTGACGTTCCATTTCCAACTAATACAACAATACATTTACCCCATACCTTATTACATTGGATCAATGATGGACTTATGGCTGTATTTTTCTTTTTAGTGGGTATGGAAATAAAAAGAGAAATTACCAAGGGAGAATTATCTTCCTTCTCCCAGGCAATACTACCGCTTGTTGCAGCTATTGGAGGTATGGTGCTGCCGGCATTGATTTTCTTTTTTATTAATAAGGGCACGGCCTATACCAATGGCTGGGGAATACCCATGGCAACAGACATTGCTTTTTCGCTCGGCATTGCAGCCTTATTGGGTAGCAGGGTGCCAATAGGATTAAAAATATTTTTAACTGCCCTTGCAATTATTGACGATCTGGGTGCAATATTGGCCATTGCTATATTTTATAGCGCAACCATACATTGGCTATACCTTGTTGTCGCAGCCATTATCATTTTGGTATTATATCTTTTGATGCGGTATAAAATTTTTGGATTTTTTAATTTTCTATTGGGCATTTTATTATGGTATTGTTTTTACAATTCCGGCATTCATGCTACACTTGCCGGGGTAATTTTTGCATTTTTTATCCCTATAGAAAAATTAACTGCTATAGAACACAAATTACATACCCCGGTAAATTTTCTCATCATCCCCATTTTTGCATTAGCCAATACTGCCATACTTATACCCGGTGATATTTTGGGTACGCTCAACACAAACTTAAGCTGGGGCGTCATTGCAGGGCTGTGCATCGGTAAACCTTTAGGTATTTTTGCAGCTTGTTATTTAACTGTACAACTTAAATGGGGTACACTTCCTGCCAACACTTCCTGGCGGCATATCATTGGGGCCGGAATACTGGCTGGTATTGGTTTTACCATGTCCATTTTTATTACCATGCTTGCATTTGAAGATGCAGCTACCATAGATGTAGCAAAAATTTCTGCCCTCGCCGGTTCTTTCCTCTCCATTATTTTAGGTATTGTTTGGATTAGATTTTTTTGCAAACCCTTAACACCCTGAATCTATTATTGAGCGTTATACCTAAGTATTATTGCAAAATAATAAAACATATTTAGTGTTATAAGCAACTGGTCTTTTATCATTCTACATCCTTCAAACAATTACTCATGAAAAAAAGTCTTTTATTATTTAGTCTTATCACCATATTTGCCATTTCTTCAAAAGCGCAGGAATATACCAATGCCGCAGGTATTAGGCTGGGGCCAAATTCAGCAGCAATTTCACCTGGTTTTACCATTAAACATTTTTTAAATGAAACCAATGCAATTGAAGGTATTGTTGGTATCAGTAACGGGCTTGGCTTATGCGCTTTGTATGAATGGCATCATCCAATTACATCAGTTGATCACTTACAATGGTTTGTTGGTGCAGGCGGCTATGCAGCATTCAGGAGCAGCAGCAGTTATATTGGTGCCGCTGGCATTGTTGGACTCGATTATAAATTTGATCAAATACCACTTAATATTTCGTTAGACTGGAAACCGGAGTTAAACATTATAACAAATGTAGCCTTCGAGGGAAGTGCTGTAGGTATTTCTGCCAGATTTACATTTTAAAGCGTTTATTTCAAAAGTTCAAAATGGGTTGCATCAATGTGTAACCCATTTTGTTTGTTGTAAATTTACAAGATGAAAATATTTTCTGTAGCTCAAATTCGTGATTGGGATAATTTTACCATCAATGCCGAACCAATATCGGGCGTTGATTTAATGGAAAGAGCTGCCGGTAATTGTTTTAAATGGCTAAAAAAAAATATCTCTTCTGCAACTACTGTTATCGTTTGCTGTGGCAATGGAAATAATGGTGGTGATGGATTGGTAATTGCAAGATTGCTGCACAAAGCAAAATATAAAGTTGCCGTTTACATACTAAAAAGCAACAAACGAAGTGAGTCCTGCGCCATCAATCTTAAACGTTTATCAGCATTAAAACCGGAGGTGAAATTTATTGAAACAATCAAAGATTTTCCTCTAATTTCAAAAAACACGGTTGTTATTGACGCCTTGTATGGCTCGGGGCTTGATCGCCCTTTAAAAAACATTACTGCCGAACTGGTTAACTATATCAATGAAAAAAGCTCCACAATAATAAGTATTGATATACCCAGCGGTTTATTTGCTGATACTTATTCAGGTAAATCTGCCATCATAAAGGCGACCCATACGCTAAGTTTTGAAACAAGTAAACTGGCTTTTCTATTACCTGAGAATGCTGAATATGCAGGGAATGTTCATTTAATTCCCATCGGCCTTAGTAAAAAATATTATGCTGCCACAAACAGTCAGTTTGAAACAATTGATCCTGAAATGATCAGCAAAATTTATAAACCCAGAAATAATTTTGCACATAAATATACCTTTGGCCATACATTGCTT
>JAYWAU010000173.1:0-5310 GCA_043782265.1 Ferruginibacter sp.
GAAAGTATGTTTTTTAAATTGAGAAAATTAGAAGCAGACGGACTTATAGACATAAGTGGAGAAACCATTTTTGTTACAACAAAAGGAAATTCTTTTATAAGGAATATTAGTGCTGCTTTAGACGCAAGGCTCTGGAAAAATGAAATAAAAAGAGATGCAAATACTTTTAGTAAAGCTATTTAATTTTTGTGTTTAACAATTAAAAATGCAATTGTAAAACAAACTATCAATCAAATAATACATCAGGCTTTTAATAAATAATTTAATAATGAAAAACCTTCAACTGCATAAATTTCATATTCCTGTTATGGGGCTGGCATACACCATTGACTCTCCTGTAAAAGTAGCCCGTTTTGGTATTTCATCCGTTATCTCCATTGTGGAAGATAATTTAATTGAAATGATGAGAAGGCACTATTATCCCACCATTGATCAGACTTATTTTCCTATTGATACCAATGAAGAAGATTATCGTGCAAAGCGGATTACGGATTATTTAAATCTTGTAAATACCATTGTGCAAAACCAGGTAGAAAAACTAAAGCAATCTGCCTTTGAAACAGGTGCAGAAATTGTTCAGTATTTTGAGATGTTGCCAGATGACAGCATGCTGAAAAAATTATACCTGCAAATGATGTCAGTCAGCAATGCATCCGAGAAAGAAAAACTGTCAACTTATTTGAGAAGCCAAATAATACCGGGCAGTATTGATGTAAATATCATGACAAAGACCGACAGGAATAATATTAATAAAGAAGGGGAGTTGATAGAAGATGGTTCGGATGCTGTTGCCGCATTACGGGGCTATGCAAAAAGTGATTTGAGACATTCATCCATCGTTTTTTCTGCAGGTATGAATCCGAGGCTTTACAACTATCTGGAAAAATGCCCCGAATTTGACATCAATGAAGACAATGCTTTTGATAAGAAAATAATTATTAAAGTGAGTGATTACAGATCGGCTTTAATACAAGGTAAATACCTGGCAAAGAAAGGAATTTGGGTAAGTGAATTCAGGATTGAATCGGGGTTGAATTGCGGTGGTCATGCATTTGCAACAGACGGCTTTTTGCTGGGGCCAATAATGGAGGAGTTTAAAACTAAAAAGCAGGAATTGATTGATACCCTTTTTGAAATTTACAATGCTGCCCTTTCTAAAAAGAGCGGTAAGGTATGTATGTATCCGCCTCTTTTAAAAATAACCGTGCAGGGTGGAATTGGTACAGCAAAAGAAGATAGTTTTTTACATGATTATTATGGCATGGAAAGCACCGGTTGGGGTACTCCGTTTTTGTTGGTGCCGGAAGCAACTACAGTTGATGAACGAACCTTAAAATTGCTAAGTACTGCAACAAATAAAGACCTGGTACTAAGTTATAATTCTCCTTTGGGCGTTAGGTTTCATTACCTTAAAGGAAGCACTGCTGAAATAGAAAAGATGCAACGAATTAGCGATGGCAGGCCCGGAAGCCCCTGTACTGAAAAGCATTTGGCATTTAATACTGAATTTACAACTGAACCTATTTGTACCGCTTCCCGTAAATACCAGAAGTTAAAAATTGAACAATTAAAATCGCAGGCATTGCCTGAAATGGAATACCAGAAACAATTGACAAGTATAACTGCCAAGGAATGTTTGTGTGTAGGATTAAGCAATGCTGCGGCCCTCAATTACGGAGAGACATTGGTGAAGAATCTGGATGCAGTAAATATTTGTCCCGGCCCCAATATTGCCTATTTTAACAAGGTAGTGTCTTTGCAAACAATGACGGATCACATTTATGGAAGAGTAAATATTATGGAGGAGGTACACAGGCCCAATATGTTTATTGCCGAACTGATTTTATATGTTGATTACCTGAAAGAGCAACTGGAAAATGAAAACGCAATAGAATCTGATGTTAAAAGAAAAAAGTATTATGTTGATTTTTTTAATAACCTGCATGCCGGAATCAATTATTATAAAAATTTGCCAAAAACTGTGGAACCGGATTATACTCTTTTTTCACAATCACTAAATGTTGCGGTAGATATTTTAGAAAAGCTTACTTGTCAATATTCAATTTATACTCATGAAAAAATAATTTTAGAAATGTAACTAATTGTAGGTTTATACCTTTTAATTTATTGACCGTATATTATTGCGGGCACAAACGGCAGGGGCCTACACCAGTATAATTAGCAAATATGCCGGATGAAGGGAATCTGCTATCTAACTTGCCGCCAATACCAAAAATAACGTAGCCGGAAGCCGGAGACATAACAGGGCGGCCGACACTACTGCCAGCCAAAGTTGATACAGCATGATTTTTCATTGTTAAAATATTATGCATAACAATGTTTGCTGCGGGAACTCCTAAATTGGTTGCATTGGTAGAAAAGGCTACCCAACTTCCATCAAATGAAATGGCAATTTTTTCACCCTGCCCAATTGGGCTGTCGCCATTGCCCTGCTTGCCATCATTGGTATTGCTAACCATAATGGTAGTGTTTGTAGTAATATCGTATACAAAAACATCCTGGTAATTGTTACCATCGCCGGACACCATATTGGTTGCGGTAGTGGCAAAAGCAATGTAGCGGCCATTTCCCGAGATAGCAGGAGACACAACCCTGTTAGCACTTTCATTGCCCTGCTCCCGTTCTTTTCCATCAGCAGTAAGGCTTACTCTTTTCAGTAAGGCTTTATTTTTCTCCCATAAAAAAATATCCCAAATACCATTGTTGTCATTTGGAACCAACGTAGAAGTATGGGAGTAGAAAGCAATTCGGTTACCATCATGTGAGATAGAAGGTTTAGAACCGCCGCCACCTTTGTGAGCTAATGGATCTATGCTGATCATAATAGTAGTTCCCTTTTGAAGGTCTCGTAAAAAGACATTGTTATTTGAAATTCCTTTTTCTGTTAATGAAATATTGCTTGCAGTAGAGGTAAATGCCACCATGTTTCCATCGCCGGAAATAGAAGGCTCATAACTTTCTGCATTGGCTTCTTTGCCACCTTCACCAATACTTACTGTTTCAATTTTATTGGTAACAGCATGCCAAACAAAAATATCCCGTATACCATTTTTATCAGTCTCTACTAAATTACTGGAGTAAGATTCAAAAGCAACAGCAGAACCGTCGGCAGCAATTACAGGTGCAAAGCTATCGCCATTGCCTTCTACTCCATTTGCTGCAGTGCTTATTAATTTGGTAACACCGCTATTGCGGTCACGCAAAAAAATCTGGCGGTGTTTTCCCGGCGAGCCTGCAAAGCCTGCAGATGAGGATACAAACACTACATAACGACCATCTTCGCCAGCAGCACCACTAATATCAGCATCACCACTTTCATAAAAAGTACTAAAGTTTGCGTCGTTGGAACTGCGGCTTATCAGATCATAAGTAAAATCACAACCAACCCTGGTGGTGTTGGCATTTTGCGGCATTGTCCCTGCACCTCCTGCATATACGTTGGCTGTTTTACCGGCAGGAATATTTTTGAGTGTAACGGAAAATTTAGTGCTGTCCTTTAACGGGGCTGGAAAGTTAAAAGCCATATTACTAAACGCTTCGCCACTTTTTTTTGGTGCTGATAAAACGAGGTCATTTTTACCATTGTACTGCACTGTTATTGTTGTGCCTGATGGAGCTCCCAGCTTTCCATTCAGCAACGTGCCGCCACCTGGGCCTGGATTTGAATTTTTATAAGCGTCGACATTGCTGACAGTTTTTTTTGTTTTAACTGACGGTTGCGCATATGTTGCATTTACAAGAAAGCAAAGCAAAACAAAGCCTGGTATTTTTTTCATACTGATGTTATTTGTTGATATAAAAATACTCCGGATGCCTGGTTGTTGTTATCCTGTAAAACAGGGAATTTTCTACGGAATGGAAAAGAAGAATGGCCATTTTTTATGACTCTTTTAGTTTTGATACGGGGTAAATTCACATTCGCAGGCAGCTTTGCTGTCAGTAACAATTTCAAGATAACTATCCCTGCCATTGCTGTAATCTTCTTTAAACGAAACGATATGTACCATTTTGCCGGTTGCATTTTTTGCAGAGCCCGCCTGTATAAAGGTGATAGATTGCCCGTAGTCAGCTCCGCTTCAAGCTTTTTTAAATTTTCCTGATACGGTTAATGCAGTCATAAAAATTTTTACCACCCAGGTCATCTTAAATAGTTTTTTACAAGCGTTTGCCGGGTTGCAGGGTCTGACAGTACCGCAGGGAACAAAAGTAAAGCGGATACAATTGTGCGCATGTTTACATTTTTGATGTAATGCTTTTATTTAGCCAATCCATATTTTGTATAGATACCGGATCCGGGAGCGTTTGCATCCAGTAAATTTAAAACTCTTGCTCCCTTTATGCACGACCAAAATGCATGAAACGTACGGGCAGTGTTTTCAATCTTTGAAAAATAAATCTGCCAGTTATTGGGTACAGTAAATTGGCCCGCAGATTTTACTTCGACAGCCTTCACATTTCCAACAATACCATTAACAGCAAGTAATTTCCAATTGTATGAATTTCCATTATTAAAAATAAATTCTTCATTGGACTGGTTAATGTTCATGCCGGCATATTGTCCTGTGTAAACATAATACAACTGTTGTATGCCGGTAAAATCGCTGGTCCATTTTCCTTTAAGGTCAGATGCGGCAACAGCAAATCTGTTATAAGATGACATGTTTAAAAGAGGATTCATCAAGGCATCATCACTGTCCCAGCGGATAGTTTCCGGATCGAATTTGTATTGTTGCATAAATGTGTTTTTATCAGGCGCAATAAATTCCATCCACACGCTGCTTCCTCTGTGAAAGAATACGATAAAAACATTTTTACCGGTGGCATTTTCGGTTGCATAGCCCATACCCAGGTAAGGTCTGTCGTAAGTAGAGATATAACTTGTCTTATAATTTTTCAAATTACTGTATCTCGGTGCCACCAGGATATTCCAGGCTGCAGTGGTCATCGGTTCAGGATCGGCAGGAAATATGGTTCCTTCTTTTGGAAAATGTAAAAGTACTCTTATGCTGCCTTTTGTTGCCTCCACCCAGTCTTCACTTACCGTGCTTATCCATCCATCATCAAAGTTAGTAGTGGTAAAAGCAAATCCGGAATTTGTAACCGAAGGATTATTATAAGTACCTGTTTGCTTTAGTGATTCCTTTTGTGTTTCCCCTACTTTTATCTGTTTGTCTCCTTGAACATTTGATGTAACTAAACCAGGCTTTTTTAAATCAATGCCTGCTACAAAGCTTTCTATATTATCAAGATAAAGCTGGCTGTTAGTTGTGCACACTATGCTTACACAAC
>JAYWAU010000174.1:0-5307 GCA_043782265.1 Ferruginibacter sp.
CCAATAATTGCTTATCTCTGAAAAGGTATTTGGCCAACAAAATAAATATTACTAAGGTGCAAAATATTGGAAGTTCTTTTCTGCGTCGGGGTTTCACGGAAGTTTCTTTTCGCTTTGAAATCATACTGTGAAAACCTCGCCGGGACGAAAACAAGTAGTTTGCCAAAAGTGCGGCAGGACCAACTAATATCAGCTAAGTATTTTTAGACAGACCGTAAATTATGAAAGTGAAATTTTTTATTACCTTATTTTCATCGATATTTTTTTCAAGTTGTTTGTTTGACAGTGATAGCGATAAAATTATTGGAGATTATGAAACTGTTTGGATTGACATTCCCCAAACGAGGAGCATTAAAAAGGGCGAACAAATTGTACCTGCTTATGTTTCTGAAATAGGACACAACTCAAATTTTATAATTGCTAAACAACACCCCATCAAACAAGGTAATATTGTTACAGTTCATAGAGATACGACAAATTATTACATTATTACAGTTTCGACAAATTCATTCCAGGACAAACCAGTTTACGGACCACTAAATAAAAACTCATTTGACATTTTAAGACAAAAACTAAAAATTGAGAATATAAAGTTTGATATGTTTTATCCAGAATTTTGACAAAAATTGAAAGCAAGTGAAGAAATATAAAACTGCCAAACTAATTTCAATAGTTTCTTACTTTTTAATAATTCTAATGGGAAGTATGATTGGACTACCATTTTTTATTTGGCTTCTATTCACGTTATTTGACTTTGGTAACATTGACCAATTATTTGCATTTTTAGCCGTTATTGGTTTGACTATAACTTTTATAAATCGAAATAGGAACAGAAACTTGACAATTCTTTTAATAGACATAATTTGTTTCTTGCTTTTGGCTTCACCACTTGTTAGACGAATGACCGCAATCCCAATTGAAAAATTCAATTATTTAGCTTTCATTATTCCGACAATACTTTTCGTTTTATTTTATATTGTTTCAATCTATTTTTCAGTTAGACAATATTTACAAGTACAAAAAGCATTGCCCAAATGTTTTTAATTCAAACTTATTACTGTAAATACTTACCATCCAGGTCTTATACTGCACATCAATACCAACATAAATATTTTGACCGGTAAAATCAGCAGATTGTTTTGTATTTTGTGTTTGCATGACTGTAAGTTTTAGACTATAAATCTAAAAAAACTTAAATCCGATTCAAACATATGAACTGCCGGTACGATACAAACGTTGGTGGTAACTCAATGACAAAATATATCAACAACTTTATAATAATTAATTAGTAGAATATGCAAACAACAACTATCTTATTACTTGCATCATTTGCCACAATGCCATTTTGTAATTCATTGTTAGCTCAAACAACCGGCTGGTATAGTTCAAAAGAGATAGGGGTTAAAACCTGGATAATTAAGGAACCTGGATTTGATGAAAATATGTATCTTCTCGAAGGACAGGACAGCGCATTATTAATTGACGCCGGTTTTGGAATGGGTAATCTCCGAGACTATGCAAAATCTCTGACATCTAAACCACTAATTATAGTAAACACCCATTTCCATCCTGACCATACGGGAGGTGACTACGAATTCCCGTTTGTTTATATCGGAGCAAAAGATATGGAATATGCAAAACCGTTTTTAAATCCGAAAGTGGTTCAACAAATTACCAGTCAAATGTTACGGGATACTATAATTGCCGATTCATTAAAATTTCCGGAGTCGCAGGTACAAAAAACAATTTTAATTCCTGTGGATGACAACTATGTTTTTAAGCTGGGAGACCGAAATGTGCATGTAGTCAATGTTCCCGGGCATACTCCAGGAGGCATCTTTCTCCTCGACGCTAAGAATAAAACTCTCTATACCGGCGATAATATGCAGACAACATGGCTTTTTTTTAAAGAATCGCTTTCAGTTGGAACTTATATGCAGAGCCTGGAAAAATTAAATAGAATAAAGGGCGAGTATAATACCTTATATCCTGGTCATGGAAAACCATTGGATATTGCAATATTGGACGAATTAAAACAATGCTGTCAACAAATACTTAGTGGAAAATGTGAGGCGAAACCATATCATTCCATGATTGGACAGGATGGTGTTTCCTGTACATACAAAACTGTAACTATTGCTTACGACCCCGCGAAAATAAAGTGATAAAGCGAACAACTAAATGGGTGAAGAGCTGCCACACTCGAGTAAGCAAGGGGAGGTTTACCCCCTGCTCTTCACAGACCCTTACGTGAACCGCTCGACTCATACGGCTCTTTAAGCATTCAATGAATTAGTAGTTAGAAAAAAACAGGGAAGCCGAAAACTGAACAGAGTAGGCAAGAGTATAAATAAACCTGAAAATGAAAAGGAGACTTTTTGTATCTACATTTTTTCTTTTGCCGTTGGCCCTATTAACAAACTGCAACAACCAATCAGACAAATCAACAACAGGCACTTTAAATACTGAAACAAACAATAATAAAACTATGGATAAAGCGCAACTGACAAGCTTTGGAAAAAAATATTCGGAGGCTTGGTGTAGTCAAAAACCAGCAAGTGTTGCTGCATTTTTTTCTACGAATGGATCGTTAAAAGTAAATGCTGATTCGGCTGCTGTTGGACGGGGAGCTATTACAAAAGTTGCTGAAGGTTTTATGACTGCCTTTCCAGATATGATTGTTGCAATGGACAGTTTAATAACCAACCCCAATGGCATAGAATTTCATTGGACATTAACAGGCACAAATGCCGGCCCCGGAGGCACAGGCAACAAAGTTAAGGTTAGCGGATTTGAAGTTTGGAAGTTTAGCGAAGATGGATTGATAGAAAAATCAATAGGTAGTTTTGATGCAGCAGAATACAACAGACAACTTAAAGAGGGTGTTAAATAAACCAGTCACTTTTTTTAGCACGGGTGATAATAGTTGTAGTTGTACTGTAATGGCTGGATTACAATTAACAGGCAGATAAAAAAATTGAATGCTAATTAAGTACAGCATCCTTTTTTTGCCTTATGGCTTCATACATGTCGTACATTATTTTCATATGCGGTGCAGTAAGTACTGCCAAGCCTAAAAAAATATATCCGGCAACTGCATTTTTATTGATGAACATAAAACCAGTTACACCAAATAAGCCAATGCCTGCAATGGCTAAGATGCTGTACAACAAAATTTGTTTCGCAATTGCAATGTAGGAAAATGTATTTTTTTTCCTTAGATAACTTACTATATTGTTAAGAGATAATAGAGAATGCCACACAACAAAATAAAATGTAAAGCCAAGTAGCATCGGCATATTAAAAAGAATAAAAAGAATAAATGCAAAACGAACTAAGAATTGTCCTTTATCATTGTTGTCAAGGTGCCTGTTCTTTAAAAAATAAATAAAAGTTGAAGTGAAAAATAGGATACCAATAACAGAAAGAATATAGTATCGATTTTGGCTAATCCAATTAATAATACCTTGGTTTTCCTTACCCGATTCAAACAACTGGTATATTTGCTTTACATCATCAAAATGATGCAGAAGAATAACACTTAGAATTAGTAACCCATAAGAAATAACAAATAGTTTTCCAGGCAGCGTATTGGTTTTAAATTGATACAAATCTGTTTCACCAAAATGATAGGCAGCAAAAAAAATAAATAGAAAGTTACCTGCAACGGGAAATAAAAATAGCATACCCGCAAATAATACCAACCTGCCCAGGTAATCAATAAAGAAATATTTTTTTGAAAACATCCTTTCAGCAGAATCAGCATTTCTTGTAGCTACCAATAAATCTGCAGCCCCATGCGGAACCCCAAGCAATAAAATTCCCACAATAAAAATAAAAAATTGTGCATTTGTGTCAATAGCTATGATATAACGTTGAACTAATACAAGTATCAGGCCCAGCACCAATAGAACAATCTTTATCATAGACTTTTTGTATCTAACATTTATAAAATTTAAAAGGTGTGATAAAATTTATCACACCTTTTAAATAACAATTAGGCATTTTGAGTAACAGACTTATCTGACTGTGCCAAAGCATAGATAACAAGACCAAAACCAATCTTATTAATTGCATCTCCAATGTTATATACAATATCCATTGAAAGACCCTGGAACATTTTCATTCCAAATAATCCGCCTTCTGTACCGGCAATGTAACCAATAGGATAAATAGCCCATCCAACAAGTACAAACCAGCCGAGTGTCTTCACCGCTTTTTGAACTGCAGGACCGCCATTGCGGGCAAGACTTGCTACTTCACCAAACCATACCAGGTATACGATATAGAAGTAGGCTATACCGCTAATTAAACCCCAAATCCAGCTCTGTGTTTCTTTACCATAAATGGCTTCGCCAATATAGCCGGTAACAAGCATCACTACAGAGGCAACTATTAATTGCCACAATAGACCAATTTTTCCACCAGCCTTTTTAGTAATTAAGTAAAACTCTACACACATTAATGGTACAGTTAGAATCCAATCAACATAACGGAAAAATACAGGCGATTCTCCTGTTTCCAAATTGTAACCCCGCATGTAATAATAATGAACGGCAGCAATAAAGGTGATCAGCCCGGAGACAAGTATAGATGTTCTCCATTTTTTGTCAACATTAGACATTTCGAAGAAGAAAAACACGCAGGCGGCCATCATAGCCATTGTGCCTACAAAAAAAGTAAAGGCAACATAGTTAGTGTTTGCAATCGCATGAACTTGCAGAAGGTTCTGGTACATGATTTAGATTTTTGATGAATAAAATTGGTTTAAGTATAGTTAAACCCTTAACAGTATAATGTTTAAGCGTTTTAACTATTTCTTGAACAATTATTTTCTCTAAAGGTTTAATTTTTTAAAAATAGCGGTTAGTGTTTCTTTTTCCGCAGAGGGTTCAATTAATTCACCTACCACCTTCAACTATCCGCAAAAAACAGAGTGTTCGTCGAAGGGTCTCTCGCAAGAGAACCGGGCGTTCCCGCATAAGGCAATCCCGCGAAAAAACACCACCACTTAGGTATAAACCGAGAACACTTGGTATCATGGAGTAGTTTATTCATACAAAAGTTACGAGTGTCAGTCGCAGGGGTATGAATTTCAACAACTTAATCCAGATATGCGTAATGCCACTAAAATTGGGTGGTTTTGCGCATTTTTTGGATGGGGGATTGCGTATATATATTCCTTTCCCGCAGGGTGTTTAATTTATCCACCTACCGCCCGCAACTATTTTATAGGGCGGTGGTGGGTTTTTCACAAACTGCCATTGTACGCCACTGTAAAAACAAACCGCCTGCGTAAATTGAATT
>JAYWAU010000175.1:0-5305 GCA_043782265.1 Ferruginibacter sp.
CCTCTAATTCCAGGTTTAGCTTTAAGGCTTCCTGTAGATTCTCTTCATCTTCAACTAATAATATGGATATTTTTTTATCTGCCATGTGTTGGAGTTATCAGTAGCTGAAAGTTATAACTAACTTCTAAATATGATTGTAAAATTACTGCCGCCGGGAATATTATCTGTTAACGAAATAGTGGCATTGTGCTGTTCTGCAATTTTTTTGGTAAGGTACAATCCCAGTCCCGTTCCTTTGGCACCTTTGGTTGCAGTGTTACCCGTGCGATAATATTTATCAAATACTTTTTTCTTTTCTGCATCATCAATGCCTTTTCCTTCATCTTTAACAGAAAGACGAATTTCATTGTTAGCCTGATTGAGTAATATTGTTAAAGAAGTTTCTTTGGGTGAATACTTTATAGCATTGTCCAATAAATTATTTATTCCCATTTGTAATAACAGTCTGTCTCCATTTAAAAAAATTTCTTCATCAATAAGTTTATCGATGTGCCGTTGAGGAAAGCGGATGTTACAATCATGCACACACTCATTAACCACTTCAGTAAAATTAATCTCTTCTTTGGTAATGCTGTATCCTCCTGCATCTATTTGTGATGACAGCAGCATATTATTACACAACGCATTTAAACGGTTCGCTTCCTGTATCGTGTTTTGAATGAGTTTTTGCTGTTGGCCTTCTTCCAATTTTCGTTTTTGCAGTGTTTCCAAATTGAGCTTGGTAACAGCAATGGGTGTCTTTAATTCATGGGTAATGGCCATCATAAAATTTTGCTGCTGCTGGCTCGATTTTAGTTGTTGCCTCACCGCCCTGAAAATAAAAACCGCACTGGCTAAAATCAATAAAAGAAAAGTACTTCCTTCCCCAATATATTGGATAGTTTTTCTTTTTTCAATTGCGTTTAATTTTTTTATTTCATCGATATAAATAGGGCTGTCTTTTTTTAGCTGTTGCTTTTCATATTGAATCATTTGGCGGTTTTGTGTATTTAAAGCAATAAACCAATATACCAATGCCGCTACAATGTATACCAGCAATACCCAGTACACCATAAAAATCAAGCGTAAAGACTTTGTTTTAAAAAATGAGAATGTCATTGCAGTTGTATTAAATACATCGGCCCAAAACAACAAATAAGATGTGCCGTTATCTTGCTTTTTCCACCCGTATACCAACACTTAAAACGTTTGGCAATGGGTTTTCCCGCATAATATGTGCCACTGAAAACTTATAATTACCAGCCTTGTTAAACTTAACGGGACCATTGGTAATCAGTTTTCGCAGCTCCCAGATATCGTCCATACCAGTACCTTCCCACCCTTTTGCATCGGAGCCTAACTGCAACTCAAACTTTTGGTACCTCACCGTATCTCCCGGAGATTGTGTGCCTACATTAAGCCAGATATTATTGTAGCGATATTTATCTGTATGTCGCAATACAACATAAAGGTTATAGGATGATGCAGTATCCTTAATATCAAAATCGAAGGAGGGCTTAAAAGTATACAACCACTGGTTCTGTGGAATGATACTGTTTTTTTCAAATTCATCCAGTTGGGTGCAGGCAGTAAAGCATACGCTTACAATTAAAATCAATAAAGCACCTGAAAGTTTTGCCGATAAATATCCCTGTTGTGTCACAAAATAAAGTTATACAAAAATAAAGTTCTTTGCTAATTCAATAACAAAAAGCAGTTGTTACAATACATTTAATATCTGTTCTTTTGCTTTCTCCAGTTCATCCTTCATGGTTACTACACATTTCTGAATTTCAGCGTCATAGGCTTTGCTGCCGGTGGTATTTATTTCACGCCCTATTTCCTGGATAACAAAAGATAGTTTCTTTCCTTTGGCTTCATCGTCATTTGCCAACAGGTCTTTAAAATATTCACAGTGTTGCTTTAAACGAACCTGCTCTTCGTGAATATCAATTTTTTCGATGTAGTAAATCAGTTCCTGTTCCAGCCTGTTGCCATCATAATTTTCTTTACCTACATGCGCTTCCAATAATTGAACAATTTCTTCTCTTATACGCTTAATGCGGTTAGGCTCTAATTTTACAATCGCTTCTTCCTGGGCATTAATATTAGTGATGCGTTTAATCAGATCTTTCTCCAAACTGGCTCCTTCTTCTTCCCTGTGTTTGGTTAATTCAGCTAAGGCTGTTTGCAACACTTTTTTAAATTCTTCAAAGTCATTATCATTCAGCATATCGTTGGTGGGTGTCACTACTTCAGGAAGGCGCAACAACGCACTTAAAACAGAGTTGGTATCAATGCTTAACTCTCCGGCTAATTCTTCAATTTGGCGGTAATAGGCTTTTATTAAATCAGTGTTGATGTTTACGGGTTTGGATGTGCCATTTTGCTTGATGGTAATAACGCAATCAATTGTTCCTCTTACCAATTGTTCCTGTAAAATATTTCTGATGTCAAATTCATAAGGACGCAGTAGTGGGGGCAACCGCAATTGCATTTCAAATTGTTTTCCGTTAAGAGATTTTATTTCTACCAAAAACGTTTTATCATTTACCGTTTGTTCTGCCCGGCCAAAGCCAGTCATTGATTTAAGCATAGTAATATTATATTTTTATTTACTTAGGTGAAAAGAAGAAGCTACAAGTTATAGGAAATAAACTCATTTGCTCAATTTGTGTAAATCATTTCTCCCTGGAAAAAGAAAATGATAAGTCTCCCCTTCCGTTAAAATTCGCATTTCGCCGGGTTGCAATGATTCAATACTGCACTTTTCAATCCGGTACCGAATAAGCCGAAGGGTAGGAAAACCAACAGCTGCTGTCATTTTACGAACCTGCCTGTTCTTGCCTTCGGTCAATACCAGTTTAACCCAACTAGTTGGCAGGTTTTTTCTGTACCGGATCGGAGGGTTTCTGTCCGGTACAAGAGGAGGTGTTTTAAATGCAGTTGCCCTGCATTTTTTGGTACGATATATTTTACCTTCTACTGTAATATCAACTCCTTGCTCCAGATCATGAATTGCTTCGGCTGTTATTTCACCATCTACCTGAACCCAATATTCTCTTTCATGTGCAAAGGATGGATTTAGCAATTGGTGATTTAGTTTTTTATCATTTGTAAGAATCAATAATCCTTCACTGTCATAATCCAATCTGCCAACCGCATAGACATCAATTGGCACATCAAAAAAATCTTTCAGTGTTTGCTTTCCTTCGCCGGAAGTAAATTGCGATAACACATTAAATGGTTTATAAATGATACAGTAATAGTTCAATGAAAATTAAATTAGCGGTGTGTGAAATAAAAATATGGAACATCAAAATTAAACGATTGCGAAGGATAAAAAACAATTTTGATTGCCTTGTAAAAATAATAAAGCCCGACATTTAATAGCCAGGCTTTGTTATATTAATGGGTTAGTAAGTACCAGGAAATAAATTTCCTTACACAATATTAAAAAGAATTTATTCTAACCAAAAAATTATTTTGATAAATTTTATGCACATTTTATTTTATGCTGTGGATAAGGGTATCGTAATTAAACTGCTGCAAAGCATTTAATGATGCTGATTTTGATAACCATTTTTTTCTTTTGCAATACACACTAAAACATTGATTCGCTGAAAGTACCGTTAACACTGGTGTTTCAGAAGATATAGTTTATAAGCAATCACTACTATAAAAATTAATACTTCAAAAACCAACACTTTTATTCCGTTGAAAATTTCAATTTTTAACCTCCTTAAAAAGGAAAATGAAAATGAAAATAATTTTAGTTTTGGGCATACTTTTTTGATAATTAAAGTAATTTTTGTTTGCTATGGTAATAAAATAAAGCAGCCTACCTTTGATAAAATTTTAATTACATGGAATTCCCTTCCCCCGTTTCTGTGCAATGGATAGCCGATTTTATCAACGCTAAATTAATTGGTAACGCTGATGGTGTTGCTACCGGCATCAACGAAATACACAACGTACAATTTGGTGACCTTGTTTTTGTTGATCATCCAAAATATTATGACAAGTGTATTAACAGTGCTGCAAGTTTTATCATCATCAATAGAACAACCGATGTACCGGATGGAAAAGCATTACTTATTGTTGATGACCCCTTTGAAGCATACAGTAAAATTGTGCAACACTATGCTCCTTTTATACCCTCGTTAAAAGCCATCAGTGATACCGCAATAATTGGAGAAGGTTCTGTTGTAATGCCCAATAGTTTTGTAGGTAATAATGTGCAGATTGGGAAAAATTGTATCATTCATCCAAATGTTAGTATTTATGACGAATGTATTTTAGGTGACAATGTAGAGATACATTCAGGCAGCGTAATTGGCAGCGATGCATTTTATTTTAATACTAAAAAGAACCGTGAATTATGGTACAAAAAAATGAGCAGCTGCGGCATTGTTTTAATAGAAGACAATGTAGAAATCGGAGCCAATTGTACCATCGACCGTGGCGTAAGTGCTGTAACAAGAATTGGCAAAGGCACCAAGTTTGACAACCTGATTCATATTGGTCACGATACTGTTATTGGAAAAAATTGTTTGATTGCTGCGCAGGTAGTAGTAGCCGGTTGCGTAATTATAAAAGATGGGGTTACCCTTTGGGGGCAGGTGGTTGTAAATAAGACGTTAACCATCGGCGAAAATGCAGTGTGCCTTGGTACAACAGGTGTTACCGCAAGTTTGGAAGGCAACAAAACCTATTGGGGCACTCCTGCACAAGAAGCCGGTTTAGCCAGAAGAGAACTGGTTTGGATAAAAAGAATTCCGCAGTTATGGGAGAAGGTGATGGGGAAATAGGCGGAAGGCTAAAGGCAGAAAGCAAAAGGCGGAAGGCTGTATCAAGTTAATAAAGTTGTTAATGCTCCACTGTTACAGGTGTAACATCGCTGGCACAGCTATTCATCATAGTCAATAAAAACTTCTTAACGACTTACCGGCAAATCAACAATCATTGCACTATGTTACCGGCTGATGCAACGTTAAAAAAAATTACTTTCAAATCTTTTCTAACTGCTCACTGACTTTACCATTTAGGGTGAATAAATAAAAAACGTCTTAACGACTTACCGGCAAATCAACAATCATGCACCTTGTTACCGGATGATGCAAGGGAAGAAAAAATTACTATCAAATCTTTTCTAACTGCTCACTGACTTTACCATTCAGGGTGAATAAATAAAAAACGTCTTAACGACTTACCGGCCAAAAAAATTACTGTGGTCTGAAATCATACGGCAGTACATCTGCTACTTTTTGCCAGGTCCAGTAGCCATTAATGGTAATGTCGTTCTGATCAAAAAAGTAGCCATTCT
>JAYWAU010000176.1:0-5257 GCA_043782265.1 Ferruginibacter sp.
TTTACAAAGTTTGACAAAAACGTTCCAATATTTTCTGACATTATAATCTTTAATCTTGACCCCTTATAGTTTAGATCTGAATTTAAGGTTTTATTTTTATGCCCTTAAATTTACCTTAAATGCCAAGCTAAAATAAGAATAGCTATTGCCCAACTTGTTAATATTTTAAAACTTCCATTCTTGTCCTGAAAGAAATGGAGGAATTTTACAGGTGCCTGTAGCCTCACCTAAACCAACGTAAGTGTCTGAACTTTCGAGGCGAAAGCCTGGCCTTTATGTAAATGCAGGCCAGTGAAATTAAATGCTATCCATTTACCAGTTTCATTGTGATTAAAATCCAAGCTGGCAGAACCTAAAACGGACCCCCACGATTTCTCGTACTGGTCAAAATTGTAAAAAGTCATTGTTACTTTACCAGGTCTGGTCACAATACTTGAAAATATATGTATTGCATCCAGATCGCCTTCTGTAGAAGCAATAAATGTTTGACCACTTACAATACCTTCATTTTCTCTTGTACGACGCCCAATCCAGCTTGTGGTATTATTGGTAACTTGTTGTACCACGGCAATGCTTAAGGGTGTTTTTGTTTCGTTTTTCATAATCATTTTTATTTAAAAATTGGCTCGTACTTTTAATTATACAGATAAGATTACTTATCAATAACTACCAATTAATCTAAATATTGTACTATAATTTTTGTTGTTTATGTATATATCAGGCTAAATTGCTGAATTGGTAATTTTAATTTTCCGTGGATATTATTTTTCAAATAATAGTTTTTGAAAACCAATTGGTTGATAAAGTTTTTTCTTAGACTGCTATGAAGTAAAACTGAAGGACATTATCAATTGAAAATTAAATTTTTGATTGATTTTCAAGCGTTCTATCCAACAGGCAATGAGATTTATAGTATTTTTTGCAATTTTTACCTAATTACAATGGATATTTGCAAAATAATTCAAAAAACTTTTAACATGAGCAGTAAGCCAGGAACTTTGTTTGATAAAGTGTGGGATGCACACGTAGTAAGAAAAATAGAAGACGGTCCGGATGTATTCTTTATCGACAGGCATTTTATACATGAAGTTACCAGTCCGGTTGCCTTTTTAGGATTGGAAACAAGAGGAATTAAAGTAATGTTTCCAGAACACACTTTTGCAACTGCAGATCATAACACACCCACAATTAATCAACACCTTCCTGTAGAAGATCCATTGTCTGCTAATCAGTTAAAAGCACTTGAGCAAAATTCGGCTAAATATGGTATTTCTCACTGGGGATTGGGTAATCCTAAAAATGGGATTGTGCATGTGGTAGGACCAGAAAATGGAATTACACTCCCAGGCATGACGATCGTATGTGGAGATTCACACACTTCAACCCATGGCGCATTTGGTGCCATTGCTTTTGGAATAGGTACTTCTGAAGTTGAAATGGTTTTGTCTTCTCAATGTATCATGCAACCCAAGCCGTTGAAAATGCTTATCAACGTAAATGGTGTTTTAGGTAAAGCAGTTACTCCGAAGGATGTTACGCTGTACATTATTTCAAAATTAACTACTGCCGGTGCAACAGGTTATTTTGTTGAGTATGCGGGTGACGTGTTTGAAAAAATGAGTATGGAAGGTCGTATGACTGTTTGTAATATGAGTATTGAAATGGGGGCACGTGGAGGAATGATAGCTCCTGATGAAACTACTTTCTCTTATATAAACGGACGTGAGCTGGCACCTAAAGGAGAAGCCTGGGATAAAGCATTGGCCTATTGGAAAACGCTTAAAACAGATGCAGGAGCAGCGTTTGATATTGAATATAATTTTGATGCAGTGGATATTGAACCAATGATAACCTACGGAACCAACCCTGGAATGGGCATGGGTATTTCCAAATCAATTCCTAAAGGGGCCGATTTAAAAGGAGGAACTGCTACCTACGAAAAATCATTGAATTATATGGGCTTTCATGAGGAGGATCAGATGATTGGCAAAAAGGTTGATTATGTATTTATCGGCAGTTGTACCAATGGTCGCATTGAAGATTTTAGAGCTTTTGCATCTATTATAAAAGGACGTAAAAAAGCAGACCACGTTACAGCCTGGGTAGTACCTGGCTCTCACATTGTGGAGCAACAAATTAAAGAAGAAGGTATTTTAGATATTTTAACTGAAGCTGGTTTTCTTTTACGTCAGCCCGGATGTTCTGCATGCCTTGCAATGAACGATGATAAAGTACCTGCAGGCAAATATGCAGTAAGTACCAGCAACCGTAATTTTGAGGGGAGGCAAGGACCAGGAAGCCGCACATTGTTGGCAAGTCCATTGGTGGCGGCCGCCGCTGCGGTTACTGGTTTTGTTACAGATCCAAGAGACCTGATGTAAAACTTGTAATTAACCTTCAACTTTAAATTTTTAACCTTTAACTAATTTTATGGCTTACGATAAATTTAATGTTCTTATAAGTACTGGCGTTCCATTACCAATTGAAAATGTAGATACAGACCAGATCATTCCTGCACGTTTTTTAAAGGCTACAAAAAGAGAAGCTTTTGGCGATAATCTTTTCAGAGACTGGCGCTACAATGCTGACAATACTCCCAAGCAGGATTTTGTTTTGAACAATCCAATTTACTCCGGTAAAATATTAGTAGGCGGTACCAATTTTGGTAGTGGCAGCAGCCGGGAACACGCTGCCTGGGCCATTTACGATTATGGCTTCCGTTGTGTGGTGTCAAGTTTTTTTGCGGACATTTTTAAAAACAATGCCATCAATATGGGCATATTGCCTGTACAGGTAAGCCCTGCGTTTTTAGAGAAAATATTTCTTGCAATTGAAGCTGACCCTACAACTGAGTTTGTAGTGAGTTTGCCAGAGCAAACCATTACCATCAGTGCAACTGGCGAAAAAGAATCATTCGATATCAACGGATACAAAAAGAATAACCTGTTAAATGGTTTTGATGATATCGATTATCTGCAAGCCATGAAATCAGACATCGCAACTTTTGCAGCAGCAAAAGCCGTATAAACAATCTGAGTGAGCCACCCTTTTTGGGGTTACCCATTCAGATTGTTTATAATACACACCCAACAATTACTATCTCAAAATTAAAACAGCGATCTAGCTGTAAGCACAATTGAAAAAGATACAACGACATATCGAAATAATGGATACAACGCTCCGGGATGGTGAACAAACCAGCGGTGTGTCATTTTCGGCATCAGAAAAATTAACCATTGCCCAACTTTTATTAACAGAGGTAAAGGTTGACAGGATTGAAATTGCTTCTGCCAGAGTTTCGGAAGGAGAGTTTCAGGCAGTAAAAAAAATTACAGATTGGGCAAGAGCAAATGGTTATATCGATAAGGTAGAAGTGTTAACTTTTGTAGATGGAGATGTTTCGGTAAAGTGGATGTTAGAAGCGGGCGCAGAAGTGATGAATTTATTGACTAAAGGATCTTTAAATCATCTTATACACCAGTTAAAGAAAAAACCGGCAGAACATTTTGCAGATATAGCCAGTGTAATTAAACTCGCTAATAAAAAAGGATTGCAATGTAATATCTACCTGGAAGACTGGAGCAATGGCATGCGTAATTCTAAAGAATATGTTTTACAATACCTTGATTTTTTACAGCATCAACCAATCAAACGTGTTTTATTACCCGATACACTCGGCGTATTAATTCCTTCAGAAACATTTGAGTATGTATCAGAGTTGGTAAATCGTTATCCAAAATTGCATTTTGATTTTCATGCACACAACGATTATGATTTAAGCATTGCCAATGTATTAGAAGCAGTTAAAGCCGGTGCACACGGTTTGCACCTGACTGTAAATGGAATGGGAGAAAGAGCCGGTAATGCACCACTGGCAAGCGCTATAGCGGTGTTGAATGATTTTATGCCAACGGTAAAAACTTCTGTAGCTGAAAAATCATTGTACACAGTTAGCAAACTGGTGGAAGCATTTTCTGGTTTCAGAATATCAGCAAATAAACCGGTGGTAGGCGAAAATGTATTTACTCAAACTGCAGGGATACATGCGGATGGCGATAAAAAGAACAATCTTTATTACAATGATTTAATGCCCGAACGCTTTGGCCGCCAGCGCAAATATGCACTGGGCAAAACAAGCGGCAAGGCCAATATAGACAACAATCTGCAGCAATTAGGCATCACTTTATCTGATGAAGATTTAAAGAAGGTAACACAGCGTGTAATTGAATTGGGAGATAGAAAAGAGATGGTAACGCAGGCGGATTTGCCCTATATTATTTCAGATATTTTAGACAGCAACAGCATTGAACAAAAAGTGCAGATAATAAATTATGTATTGACCCATTCAAAAAATTTAAAGCCATCAGTAACATTAAGTATTGCTATCAATGGCGAAATGTTTGAAGAGCATGCACAAGGCGATGGACAATATGATGCTTTTGTAAATGCGCTAAAGAAAATTTATAAGTTAAAGAAAAGCGAGTTACCGTTATTGGTAGATTATACTGTTCGGATTCCACCCGGTGGTAAATCAGATGCGCTTTGCGAAACAATCATCACCTGGTTACACAATGGAAGGGAATTTAAAACCCGGGGGTTAGACAGCGATCAGACAGTAGCTGCTATTAAAGCAACAGAAAAGATGCTGAACAGCATTTAATTTAGTTATGAGTTATGAATGATGAGTTATAAGTTGATCCTTGCAAATACAATCGGCTGCTAAAGGCAACGAAGAAGCTGCATTTTATAATTCGTGTAATTCGTGTTTTAAAATTCGTGTAATAAAAAATAAATACAAATGGCAAAAAAACACATTCTCATTGTTCCCGGAGATGGAATAGGACAGGAAGTAACTTTAGTAGGTAAAAAAGTATTGGACAAAATAGCCGCTAAATTCAATCATGAATTTACGTATGATGAAGCCTTGATTGGCCATGTGGCAATTGAAGCAACGGGTAACCCCTTACCGGATGAAACCTTACAAAAAATGCGCAATGCAGATGCAGTGTTGTTTGGCGCTGTAGGTCATCCAAAATACGACAATGATCCTTCCGCCAAAGTAAGACCCGAACAAGGCTTGCTTAAAATGAGAAAAGAATTGGGGTTGTATGCCAACCTTCGCCCCATTAAATTATTTGATGAGTTATTGGGTGCTTCCAGCATCAAACCAGAAATATTAAAAGGCGCTGATATTTTATTTTTCAGGGAACTAACAGGTGATATTTATTTTGGTGAAAAGGGTAGAAAAAATGATGGC
>JAYWAU010000177.1:0-5255 GCA_043782265.1 Ferruginibacter sp.
GGATGTCTCCGATACGTTTTTCGTGTGGAATAATATTATCTGCAATGCAAACAATTTTGGTATGTTTATTTTGCTTTACAATTCTTAGTATACTGCCAAGGGAAGGGCCCATAAATGGCAGCCAGTAACGAACCACAATCAAATCTGGCCGTAGCTTTTTTAATTCCCTCCCAACACTTATCCAATTAAATGGATTGATAGAATTGATGTGTACATGAATTTGCAGATCAGCCGGAGCTGGTTCAGTAGAAAACTGTGTAGTGCCTGGGAATAAAAAGCCGGGATACTGTAATGAGAATGTGTAGATGCTCACTTGATGGCCTTGTTGCATAAACTCCCTTGCCAACCGTTCGTTATAAGAAGCCAGCCCACCACGCAATGGATGTGCCGGGCCGATGATAACAATATTTTTATGGAACGCTGATGACACTGATTTGATAGATTAAAAACAGATTTTTTAAACAGCAATTTTGTGTATTTATAATTTGTTATTATTAGTAAATATTTTTCTTTTAAACTCAGGCTTTTTACCAAATGAAAGGAGCAATCCAACTTCCATTTTTGTTGCTTTTAAATAATTGATTAATTGTAATTCGTGCTCTTCAACCAATCCTCCTTCTCCAGCTTTTAGTTCAATAATTATTTTATTTTCAACAGTAATATCAGCAAAATAATTACCCACTAAATTACCCAGATAAAAGACTTCAACAGGAACCTGTCTTGATACTGTAAGTTCGTGAGACATTAATTCTATCAGCATTGCATTCTCATATACCTTTTCTAAAAATCCAAATCCCAATTCGTTGTATACTTTGTAGAAACACTTTATAATGGTATTTGTTATTTCCTCGTGAAGTAGCATTTCTAAATTTTAAAAATCAGTTTAAAATCTGTAGAATCAGTGTCATCAGCGTTCCCTTTATTCTAAAATTCCAAGTTTACTTTCAATTAAATAAGTATTCCTGTCTAAAGCATTTCTTGAAATAAGTTCACCCAAAAAGCCTGCTAAAAATAGTTGCGTACCAATAACAATGGAGATGATGCCTACATAAAATAACGGCCTGTCCGTCATATTAAATTGAGAGAATAAAATTTTAGCGGCAAATAAATAGATCCAGATACAGGTACCTAAAAAGAAAACGATGCTTCCCCAAAGGCCAAAAATATGCATCGGCCTTTTCCCAAATTTCCCCATGAACATGATTGTGGCAAGGTCTAAAAAGCCATTTACAAAACGGCTCCATCCAAACTTGGTAACACCATATTTTCTTGCCCTGTGCTCAACCACCTTTTCGCCAATCTTTTTAAAGCCCGCCCACTTTGCCAACACAGGAATATACCGGTGCATTTCGCCATACACTTCTATACTTTTTACTAATTTATTTTTATACGCTTTCAGTCCGCAGTTAAAATCATGCAGTTTAATACCACTCGATCTGCTGGCCGCAGCATTGAATAATTTGGAGGGTAAATTTTTGGTAAGTTTGTTATCAAAGCGTTTCTTTTTCCAACCGCTCACCATATCATAACCGCTTTCAACAATCATTGCACGCAGTTCCGGAATTTCCTCCGGACTATCCTGTAAATCTGCATCCATTGTAATTACCACATCACCATGGGCGGCTTTAAAACCTTCATTTAATGCAGCACTTTTACCATAGTTGCGTTGAAATTTTATGCCACGTATATGGTCATTTTTTTTATGCAGTGCGTCAATCACTTCCCACGAAGTATCATTGCTGCCATCATCTATCATTATCACTTCGTAACTTAGATTGTTGGCATGCATCACCCTCACAATCCAGTCAGCTAATTCCGGCAATGATTCCTCTTCATTAAAAAGTGGCACTATTACAGATACATCCATTGTGTAATTTTTTTTGCCTTTATTCCTCTGTAAGGCAAGTACTTAATTTTTATTTTATACCAACAAAAACACAGCTTTGGTCATCATCGTTGTGTCACTCTCTTTTACTTTTTAAGCATTTTGGTACGCCTCCGAATTTGCTACTGAAATATATTTTGTAAACAGCAGTTGAAATAAATAATCTACAAAAAATAAAACACAAACAGCCTCCATAAATCAGCAGTCAGGAATTAAACAGTAGTATTTTTCTTACTCAAAAAACCAGCAGCAATCACAGTAATCAGTGCACCAATAATCATGTACCTGAAAATAGCAGCAGATATCATCATTGGCATAAACATCTTTTTTAGCTGCACAGCATTGTCTTCAATTTCCTTAGGTAAATGATTTCCCTGCTGCAAAAGTAGCTTACTGTTTTCAGCAATCTTATTATCCCTAAACTCTAAATGAAAACTAAAATAAATATAAGCAAACACTGCCATTAGTAAACTGATGACAACAAACGTTTTAAAACCAGTAGAAAAATAGGTAGAAAAAGTTTTTTTATGCGCAGCAGTTATTGAATAGCTCAGTAAACTCCATAAAACACCGGCACAAAATATGGTATACACTATAAACTGAAAGTAGCTTTCAACAGGGTTCTTTAGAATATATAAAGAAAAGAGCGAAGCAAGTATCATCAATGTACCCGTCAGCAATCCTTTTTGAGTAGGTGAAAATTGCTTCATCTTAATTTAAATGTAGGTTGGTTCCGTTAACAATACCAATTACTTTTCCTTTTAAGAGGGTTCCAATAAAAGGAGTATTCTTCGATTTGGAAGCAATCATTGTTTCATCAAAAATAAATTCAGTATCAGGATTAAACAGGGTTAGCGTTGCTGCTGCACCTTCTTTTATTTCCGGTAGCGACAAATTAAATATCTTTCTCGGGGCTTCACTTAAGAGAGTTATTAATTTTTCGATTGTCCAGGAGTTATTGCTATTCGATAAATTTGTGGGCAGTTGTTTACCCAATACTCCGAATAAAGTTTCTAAGCCAATCATCCCATATTTGGCGTACTCAAACTCACACACTTTGGCGTCATAATTTTGAGGAATATGGTGGCTTGCAATGGCATCGGCATCACCATTTAAAATAGACAGCTTCACAGCTTCCAAATCTTCCCTTGTTCTCAGAGGTGGATTTACTTTTAAATTGGTATCATAACTTTTAAGGTCTTCATCACAAAAAACGGCATGGTAAGGGGTTACTGAAAAACTTACCTGTAAGCCATCTGCTTTTGCTTTAGAAATCATTTCTATTCCCTTTTTGGTAGATACGCCTGTAAAGTGCATTTTAGATCCGGTGTATTTCACCAGCTCAATATCTCTTGCAATCATTACTTCTTCTGCAATGGCCGGTTTGCCTGGTAAACCTAACTGTGTGCTGATAATACCTTCATTCATCAATCCCTGCGGATTAATGGTTTTATCATCAGCCACCTGTAGAATAGTACCATCAAAAGCCAACACATATTGCAGTGCTTTTAATAACAGTCCCGGAGATTGAATACTGTTGGTGCCATCAGTAAAAGCCACAGCGCCTGATTGATGCATATCGTACATTTCAGCCAGTTCAGCACCTGCTGCATTTTTAGTAACTGCTCCCAGTGGATAAATATTTACTCCCTGGTTATTTGATTTTTGGATAATGTACTCAACCTGCGATTTGGTATGAATGACCGGGTCGGTATTGGGTAGCACCAGCACATCGGTAAACCCACCGGCTGCTGCTGCTTTGGCTCCGGTCTCCAACGTTTCCCTATACTCAAAACCCGGATCACAAAACTGGCTGTAAATATCCATCCAGCCAATACTTACGTGCAAATTGGCTTCATCAATAATCTTGTCGGCTGGTTCTGATATGGAATCTGAAATCAATTTAATAATGCCCTCCTCAATAAAAATATCTTTTTGCTGCCCGTTAAACGGCGAGGAGGAATGGACGATGGTAGCTTGCTTAATTAAAACCTTCATGTATGTAAAGTTGCGCTAAGGTACAATATGTTATGTTTTTAAAATTGAAAATTTCTGCTACATTTGCAATCCATTTATTTAACGTGAGTTATAAATGGATTTTTCGGGACGTAGCGCAGGCCGGTAGCGCACCAGGCTGGGGGTCTGGGGGTCGCAAGTTCGAATCTTGTCGTCCCGACAAAGAAGGTTTTTATCAATATTGCAAGCTCGTAAAACTTAATTTTTACGGGCTTTTTTGTTTTTTGGTCCACTACAATAATATAAAGTTTTATCAATTCTTTATTGCCAATTCGGTTACTATAGGTTTTAATAATTTAGGTAACCGAATGACTAAGTAGTTGTGTAATAAGTTTATAATCTAACGAAATTATAGGAAATTCTTTACTGGCTTTATATCCAAAGTAGTAGCAACGGTAACAGGGGTAACAGTGTTATAATTCTTAAATATATTTAAATATAACAAGGGAATTTTGTAGAGTTAAATATTCTCTTGGTGCATTTCAAATTGTCCAAACTTCAGGGTTGCCAACCATTCGAAAGTTACTGCTGAATAGAAATAATCCTACAAAAGGTTGGCAACCCTTGCGACAAGTTGAAATGCAACCTATTCTCTGGCAGATTAGCTCCGCTAAAAGATTAAATAATTACTTTTCTACCTAAAGCAAACGGTTGTTTTGATTTTTAAAAATTCATGCAATCGTTTGATTACTTTTTTGCTTTAACTATTGTATACATTTAATTATTCTTTTTTTTGCTGTTTTGGGTTACCCTATTTGTAATGCATGATAACAGGACATAGAAGTTTTACGAAACATAAACCTTGGCAAAGGCGTTTTGGTAACAACTATAGGATGACTTTAAGCTTGCCGGGAGTTGTTTAAATTTTAAAAAAGTGGGTCACGAAGGGCTTGATAAATCAACTATTTTTCAAAATATTGATTTTAGCATCGAGTTTAAAAAGTACAAAAAAATGAGTTTAAATACATGTCCAAAATTACGAGACAAGAGTCAAGTCTGTTACAAATGATTTTAGTCCTAGCAAGCTACATCATTTCTATTTTTTTTGTTTTACAAATATTAAGCTTATATTAACATACAATTTAACGGAATGCCAAATCTTTCTAAAATCAAATTTCCAGCAGCCGTTTTTATGTTAAAGGATTCATCCAATAAAATCGTTTATAAATAAACTAAAACACACTAATTATGATTGCGAAAATTGCCTTCAAAATGTTTTTTTTGTTCTTTGTCTTAACGGTTGCACTAGTTCTTAATACTGTAACCATCTATGCACAGGGAGGACAAAAAATTTCAGGGAAAATTACTGATGAGAATGGTGTTCCACTATCTGGTGTTTCTATCTTGCAGAAGG
>JAYWAU010000178.1:0-5253 GCA_043782265.1 Ferruginibacter sp.
CGCCAACTCAACCAGGCAGGAAGTTTTTCTTATTTAAATACAATTGAAATAAATAACTTTAGTATTATTAAAATTAATTCACGGGGTGCATGCCTGAAAAATAGGGTATTGTACCTTAAACACCAACACTGATTTTTATGAAAAAAATACTAGTCGCAACTATTTTTATCTTGCTGTTTGCAGGTGCATCGGTTGCCCAAAAACTTAGAGCAATAGATAAAAGCCCTATGGACATGGCTTATTATCCGGATAATTTTGCACACGATAGAAAAGCCGGCGATAAAGCTATCATAAGGGTTACCTATGGCCGACCGGCAAAGAATGGAAGAGTAATTTTTGGCCAGCTTGTTCCGTACAATGCGGTTTGGCGCACAGGTGCTAATGAAGCAACAGAAATTAAATTGTACGAAGCAATTGAGTTGGCGGGGCAAAAAGTAAAAGCAGGTTCGTATGCTCTTTTTACTATTCCGGGCGAAAAGGAATGGACCATTATTTTAAACAGCGACCTTGACTATTGGGGTGCCTACAGTTACAATGCATTGCATGATGTGTTACGGATAACAGCACCTGTTATCGCTTTGACCGAAACGGTAGAAAATTTCACCATTCAATTTGAAAAGAAAGGAGTAAACGAAGGTGTGATGAAACTTGCATGGGACAACACATTGGTTACAGTTCCGTTTAAATTGTAACTTTTTTTTCAACTGCAATTGCATACCCACAAAAGGCAGGTATTGTTTTTTACGATGGACACGTTACTCAATCCTGGCTTGCATCCGCACGATGCACTCTGCTTGGGTGGAGCTGTTGAATGTTATGCGGTACAAATGAGCTCCGCAAAGGTCGGGGGATGCCTGATTCATTAACAACCGGCAGGTACAAAAATAAACAATACTTTTTTTGTGCCAATTCAAACTATACTATAAACCATAATTTCCATAGCTAATAAAATACAATACAAAAATGAAGTACTTTTAGCGTGATAACAGTCTTTACATTAAACTAATTATAATGCACGAAGCAACTCCATTAAACCAGGTGGCAGAATTTCATAAAACATTTAAGCATCCAATTCTAGATGCACCTTGCATTCCCGCAAAGAAAAGATGTGATTTACGGGTTTCTCTTTTATTAGAAGAAATGAAGGAATTGCAGGAAGCTATCAATCAAAACGATTTGGTTGAAGTAGCCGATGCTTTATGCGATATTCAATATGTGCTGGCCGGTGCCATTTTGGAATTTGGGTTAGGAGATAAATTTAAACAGCTTTTTGATGAAGTACACAGGTCGAATATGAGTAAAGCCTGTAAATCTTTAGAAGAGGCAAATCAAACAATTGAACATTATAAAACAAAGGAGCAAAGCGATGCTTATTTTAAAGAAGAGGAAGCATTGTTTTTAGTGTTCAGAGAAAATGATCATAAAACTTTAAAGTCAATAAACTATTCTCCTGCTGATCTTAAAAGTATACTTTAAGTAGTTGCTTTTATGTTTGGTATGTTCCTTACATACAGGGGTAGGTATTTTCGGTTTTTACAAAATAAATTTATCCGCTACCATGTAAAAACTACCCCATTTTATATACTGTAACATAAATTTTTAACACCTTTAAACCTTAAGTGATGCGAATATTTATTGGATTGATTTTATTACTGCTCTTGTCTTTCCCGGTGGTAGCGCAGGTTTCCATCCCTGCAGAAGAGTTGGCGAAAAGACGGCAAAATTTATTTCAGAAAATTGGAGACGGAATAGGAATTGTATGGGGTGCGGAACCTCCCAATGCACCCACAAGATTTAACCAGGCTCCCGACTTATATTATCTCTGCGGATTGGAAGATCCCGATGCTATTTTACTACTGATCGGTAAAACAAAAGAAGTATTTTTCTTTTCTAAAAAATCAACAGAAAAAGACCTGCGGTGGAATGGCCCAAGTGCATGGACAACCACCAATTTAAAGGTATCCAATGGTATTGATCAATTATTGCCGTATGAAGATTTTTGGGAGGTGGTTTCAAAAAATAGCAGTACCGAAAGTATTTTCTATTTAGCACTCTCACCTGTAGACCAGGTTGATAAATCGAGAAGTAACGTAAATGATCTGGAATTGGCATTATTACGGCATCCCATACAAACGATCCCATTTTGGAAACGTGCAGTTACTGAAATTAAAGAATTATTTCCGTTGGCAACGGTACGTAATATCAATCCTTTAATGAAAGAATTACGACAAATAAAAACGGTGTTTGAAATTGAGCAACTTAAAAATTCCGGAAGAGTTGGTGCTGAAGGCATTCTCGAAGCAATAAAAGATACCCGGCCGGGTATGTATGAATACGAGTTAGAAGCAATTGCCTCTTATTACTATACCAAACGTGGAGCCCGGGGGCCAGGTTTTGCACCAATTGTTGCTTCGGGGCCTGCTACCTACACCGTTCATTACGAATCGAATAGCAGGCAAATACAAAAGGAAGATTTTATTTTGATGGACTATGGTTGTAACTATAATTATTATGTATCAGATATAACAAGGGTTTGGCCAGCTTCGGGCAAGTTTACAGAACAGGAAGAAAAAATGTATCTGTGTATACTGGAAGCGAGTAAAACAATCATAAAAGCGATGAAGTCGGGTGTATCTTTTGGAACATTAAGAGCCATTGCCTACGAAGTTTATCAGAAGCATGGATTTGCAGATAAAGCACTTTCGTGGAATGGTTACATTGGTCATTTTACCGGCATGAGTGTACATGATGTAGGAAATAGGGATGATGCCAGTTTGTTACAAGCGGGTATGGTATTTAATGTAGAACCTGTACTGGATGATCCTATTAATAAAAGACATATGCGCCTTGAAGATACAGTGCTTATTACCGAAGATGGTGCCATCAACCTCACCGAAAGTGTACCTGCAGAACTTAGTGATATTTATAAATTAATGAAACAAAAAGGTTTGACAGGAAATTAAAGCCGACTCCAGTCCATAACTAAATGATAACAGGCGCAGAAATAAGTCAAAGGGTTTGAAGTGGAGGTTTACAGTGCCGCCAGCTTACTAATTTTATATCAACCTTCGGAAGCTATCGCTATTGGTTTCTGCGGAATGTCTGCACCATCGTAAAAATGAACCAATAAAATAATTGAAATTATGACAGCATCCTTTTCCTTAGAAACTAAAGTTATTGTAGTAACAGGAGGAACAGGTGTATTGGGTGACGCTTTTACAAAAGCAATTGCAGCCGAAGGTGCCACAGTAGCAATATTGGGCAGGAATGAAAGTGTAGCTAAACAAAGGGTCGAAAATATTCTTTCAACCGGTGGAAAAGCAATTGCATTGATTGCAGACGTTACAAAAGAAAATGATTTGCAAAGTGCTTGCGAACAATTACTTTCTGTTACCGGCAAAATTGATGGACTGGTAAATGCAGCTGGTGGTAATATGCCCAAAGCAGTTGTTCAACCTGATGCTGATATTTTTAAATTAGATATCAGTGCGCTAAAACAGGTAATGGACCTTAACCTTTTTGGCACCTTATTGCCAACCCAGGTTTTTGGAGAAGCCATCAGGCAAACAGGTAGCGGCAGTATAGTAAATATTTCATCTATGGCGGCACAATTGGCAATAACCAAAGTGTTGGGATACAGCATGGCAAAGGCTTCTATCGATGCTTATACAAGGTGGTTTGCAGTAGAACTGGCCAATCGCTTTGGAGATAAAATAAGAATGAATGCCATTGCTCCGGGCTTTTTTTTAACCGAACAAAACAGGGCTTTATTAACCAATGCAGATGGTAGTTTTACAGAACGGGGAAAACTGGTAATTCAAAATACACCTTATAAAAGATTTGGCCATGCAGACGAATTAACTGGTGCCTTAATATGGCTGCTTAGTGATGCATCGGAATTTGTTAGCGGAACTGTTATAAATGTTGATGGCGGGTTTTCAATTTTTAGCGGGGTGTAAAAATAAAAATTATTCCACTCCTGCTCCTCCTTTCAAAAAATTGCCTGGTAAGTTTTTAGCGTGCGATACCCTCAGCGAAAGAAGTAAATACCTGCATTGGTTAAAAATTTATTGAAAACAAAGAAAAAATAAGCCTTGCTGCATTACTTGTTTTAATGAAAAAAATTTCAACAACTGGCATTAGTAAATGCACCCACTAATAGCAAGACTGATATTTTCAAGTCCTTTTTTAAAAACCAACTCATCTGTCCAGCCAAAACCAATGCGCATGTAGGTATCAGGTAAATTAAACCAATGCCCCGGGCCTACCATCGTTTGGTATTTATTCATCAGAACCTGGTAAAATTTTTGAGTGTCAACTGTTATTTCTTTTTTAAAACGGGGAAAACAAACAACACCTCCTTGCGGTAAAACAGCTTCCATCCTGGATTCATTTTGCAACCATGCTTTTAGTAACTGAAAATTTTGTAAAGCTTTTTCATTTATGGTTAAGGCAAATGATTCCTTCTGTTTGTAAAACTGGTAAGCCACTTCTTCATCTAAAGCCGAGTTACTTATGTAGATCATTTCTTTGGCAGCAAGAAAACGTTCCATCATTATTTCATCCTGCGTTATAAGCCAGCCCATTCTTAAACCCGGTAAGCCAAATACTTTTGACAGGGAAGAAACGCTAATCACTTTTTTACTTTTGGAAGCCGTAACAGGATAAGGTGTTTTAAAGCATGCATCCCGATAGGTTTCGTCTATCAATAAAAAGATATCATATTGTTCCGCTATTTGGATAATCCTGTCAATTGTTTCTTCGCTCATCAACATACCTGTTGGATTGTGTGGCGTGGTAATGCTTATCAATGTAGTATTTGTCTGAATGAGGGATTCAATATTTTTAGGATCTAATTCCCAGCCCTCTTCAAACGAAAGATCAATAAATGAAATACTACTACCTATTGTTTTTGGTACCTCAATATTGGTAGCATAGTTTGGTCGAACAACAATTAAATGATCAGCTGGGGTAAGTAAAGAACTATTGATAATGAACAACGCTCCTGCTGCTCCATTGGTTAGTAAAACATGTTCTTTATTAAGGTTGGGATAATCACTTACAATGGCTGCTCTCAGCGCAGGTTTGCCCCGGTGGCCGATGTATTCTAAAGTAAGGTTATCAAGTGACAAATCTAATTCACTCATTTTTAGATCGGTAACTGAACTTTCAGAAAGATTGTATTTGATAGTATCATAACCAATCTCTTCGGGAGATTCTTTTTCAATGTCCATTCTTTTATAAAGCATACAA
>JAYWAU010000179.1:0-5253 GCA_043782265.1 Ferruginibacter sp.
TATCGTATTGCAGGTTAGTGTTCATTGTTTGCTGAATGTATCTACTTTTGTTTATTGTCAAAAATACTTGTTTCTGCCTGATGTACACACTTAACTGCAAAGGAAAATTATTGGTGCTAGATAAACCGTTGGTGATGGGCATTCTAAATGTTACACCCGACTCTTTTTACGACCGGCATTTATCAAAAGGAGTAGATGCCATTATAACCCATGCCGGTAAAATGATCAGCGAAGGAGCCGAAATACTGGATATTGGCGGACAAAGTACCAAACCCGGTAGCCAGCGAATTACAATTGAAGAAGAGCTTGCGAGGGTATTGCCAGTTATAATATTGCTACAACAAAAATATCCAGGTCTTGTTTTATCAATTGATACCTACTACGCCGAAGTGGCAACGGCTGCCATTAATGCAGGAGCCCATATTGTAAACGATATTAGTGGCGGCGATATGGATGCTGTCATGCTGCAAACTGTAGCAGCTTTGCAGGTTCCCTACATTTGCATGCACATGAGAGGAACACCGGAAACGATGCAACAAAATACAAACTATGATGATGTAGTAAAAGAAGTGCTGGATTATTTTATTGAAAAAATAGCCGCCTGCACCGCTGCTGGTATTAAAGATGTAATCATTGACCCCGGTTTTGGTTTTGCTAAAACTATTCAACATAATTTTACGCTGCTCAAAAATTTACAAGCTTTCCAAATGCTGAATAAGCCAATACTGGCTGGCCTTTCAAGAAAAGGAACCATTTATAAAACCCTTGGCATTACTGTCGAAGAAGCCCTGAACGGAACAACCGTATTAAATACCCTGGCATTTTTAAATGGTGCTGCCATTGTAAGGGTACACGATGTTAAAGAAGCCAAAGAAATTATAACGTTGCTGGATAGTTACAACAAAGCTTAAATAAAAAATTATTCACTGGGTCGGAAAGCTATGTAATCCGCTATGACAGCCAGTCCGTCATAGCGGATTACACGGAGCGTATTGAACATAGTGGTTGCACAGAAGTTTCTAATTGTTTTGTGACCAAGCTGCGAAAAATGCGGGACGACATTTATCATTTTAATGTCTGCGTATTGTCTTCAAATGGGCCTTTGTAACTTAAAGGATCTACTTTAAAATGACGGGTATAAATATTTGCTTTCTGAAATAGGTTTTTTAACCTGCTGGCTGATTCTTCAAAAGCTTTCCCGTCTCTTACATCGTAATCGTTTAACACAAGTCCGGTAGCTTCTTTCATCATTGCCTGAGGATCATCAAGATAATAATACAATACAGCAAGATTAAAATAACTTGCATACCGCATTTTTCTGTCGTGTTTATTGGTGGAAGTATATTTTTCTTTCATACTTTCAAAATAATCAATTACTGGTTTTAGTTGCTCTTGTGCACCATCAATAGACTGGTTGGCATTCATTGCAAAAAGTACTTCAGTTAACTGCCTGAATGCATCCCGATGGGCTGCATATTCCGGATGCTTTTTACTACCAACTATCCACATCACATCATTAACTGTTACCTCTCCAAATCCAAAATTATCAGTAATTCGATTGCTTAAATAATGCATCGCTCTGTTAACACAGTTACGATATAATTCACCGGTTGTACTTTTTGTATTTATTAAAAAATAGCCTTCTGCCAATTTCCTGAATGGAAATTCAGGACTACTGTAAACCTGCTTATACCCCCGGTCAGCAAGTATTTCATCAAGCACATGAGTACCTTTATAATCGTTGATGACTGCAGTTGCCGCAAACGTATACACAACTTCTTCGTGGTATAAAATCCTTGTGCCTGTTATCTGTCCCAAAGGATTCTTTATATTTTCAGTACGTTCCTTTATTGAAACAGATTCCGGTAACAGATCTTCTAATTTTACTTTTATGGTGATGTGTCCGTCCTGTGGAAGCTTTCGCCATCCTTCAAGTATAACTGAATTTGCTGGTGACAACTGTTGCAAAAAAGGTTGCATCATTTTAGTGGCTTCAACCATTACATTGTAAGTACGGTACGTACTGTCTAAATGTATTGCAGGCAGCGAATGAAATTGAACGGTAAAATTATAACGGTCAAGATCTACTTTTTTTTGTGCAAATAAAATCAGTGGACAAAGGAAAAGGATTAACAAGTAAGATTTTTTCATGTTATAGGCATTTGATACGCTTATAACGTTGCAGCAAGCAAAATATTTTCTTTTACTCTTTGGCTCTGGAAAGTTTCAATACTAATAGTTCTATTTATACTATCTCCTAGCATTGTAATTCAACTTCTTTAGGTAGCCTTGTCAGCAGTATTAGTTATCAACTTAATACCTGCAAAAAAGAAAATTCCTCCTAGTACACCCGAAAAAATGATGGCTTTTATATTTCGAACGCCTGAACCGCCATTCATAAAACTTATACCGGCGTATATTAAACCGGCTACACCCAAAAGAGATAAAATAATTCCCAATATGCGCTTTTCCATAATGTGTGTTTACTACTATTTCTCAAATGTTGAGCCAACAACTTTTTAAATTAATATTTTTAATTTGTTGCTGAATAATATACACAAAAGGGTAAAAGACACCTCAGGTAATAAGGGTGACCCTATAAATAAACCAGTTTTTTCTTTACCTTTTTAAAATACTTATCTGTTTTAATAATTGTTCTTACCGGTCAATTGATCTATTACTTCCCGGTAAGTTTCGCCTACCTGCAGTTCAAAGTCCTTTATAAATACGCTGTTTTTTCTAATGGCCGTAATATCTATTGATATAATGTAACACTTATGTATGCGGATGAATTTTGAAGATGGCAAATCATCTTCCATTGCTTTTATTGTGTTCCTGATAACAAGTGGCTTATTGGAACTTTTGAGATGTATTTTAATATAATCACCTAATCCCTCTATCCAAATAATATCGCTAAACAAAATTTTAAGCTGACTGTAATCAACATACTGAAAAAAGTAATCAACTACCGGCTTGTCAAACAGCTGTTGTTTTGAATTTTTTAAGTCGTATAATCCCTTTGCCTTATTACAGGCTTTCATAAATCTGTCTAATGCTACTGGCTTAAGAAGATAATCCACAACATCAAGATCATAACTATCCAACGCATATTGTTTATATGCTGTAAGCAATATTACCATTGGCTTTTTAGGCAGACTTTTAATAAACTCTAACCCTGTTAAGCCAGGCATTTGTATATCTATAAACATTAAATCAATTTTATTTTCCTGCAGCACTTTTGTTGCTTCAAATGCATCGCTACATGTAGCAACCAAGTTTAAGTAAGATAACTTACTAATATTGTCTTCCAGTAAATTTAAAGCCAGTGGTTCGTCATCTACAGCAATACAGTTTAGCATTCGTTAAATTTTAATTGTAAAGAAACAGTATTCTGCCAATCATCATTATTTATTTTCAGACTATGACTACTACCATATAATAAATTAAATTTCCTCGTAATTTAACAATCCAATTATTCAAATTTTATCGTTTAATTCATTCGCAAATGCATTGCATTTATGGCGAGTGAATAAGTAAAGGTTATTAACTTTTGCGATAGTTCTATAACTTATTTCGGGTTGCACTATTTCCCTGTTCCATGCCAAAACCTACAACTGTATCAGCTTTCATTTTTTATTTATATATCGAATGTCTAATTAATTAACCCATGCAGACACTTATTTTAAGTGTCAAATAATAAAACCCTTAAGCACTTTTAAGCCTATTATCACAAAGATATTTAAAGAGTCATGCTATTTTGGCAAATGACACAAAAAGGCAAAAAGTTGTGTTTAACCAAAAAAAAAAAGTCTACACAGTTTAAAAATAAAAAAGGAATAGTACACACTAAAGAGAGCTAAAAATGCCTGTGTAAAAACACAGGCAATATCAAATTGTAATTATAAAATATCCTTTTTGCTTTATCCCTTTTTAAAATCCTGTATCAACTCTACTTCATCATTTTTTACTCGTATTGTTTTAATATAATGGCTGTCTTCAAGATGAACAATATAAACGGTGTTATATCCCGACTGGTCTATTTTTTCCATTCCCGCTATGGCTTAATCTTCATAACTATCTTTAACAATATCAACAATATCCTTTGCCAGGTTTTCAGCTGCATAACGCTCAATGGTATAAACCCAATTGCCTTTTTTATTGTAGGCTGAAGTTATTTTATTACCAGCTGAATCAGCGCTTGCAATAAAACCATCGGTAGATGAATAGATGGTAGGATTTGCTGAATTCTTAAATTGTTTGGTGAAATCTTTTACTGCCTTTTCATTTGCGGTAAGTTTTTTACTGCTAACCGGATTCTTATCAGCAGCGGTAGTTGTTGTTCCAATTGCCATGGTTACAAGGCCAAGTGCGATTGATAAAATTTGCTTTTTCATTTTTTTAATTTTTAGTTGTTATAAATTATTTCTAAATACTTGAAAGACTTGTTGTTTTTTAAGTTTGCTTTCATTGCATAACAAAAGTATCCTGGTTATTGCCAACCAATTCTGCAAATGAGATGAACTGGGAAATGGATGCGGTTAACAAGAAAAAAAGTTTGAAAATAGTAAGTAAGAATGAGAGAATGCTCAGACAATGCGCTAATCTGAATAGCCAATTCCTACTAAAATAGTTTTGTTATTTACCGACATGTTATAAATCTAAAAAGCAGATTTGACAAATAGAATAAAATAAAATTTCGTTGTCGTTCTTTAAAAGAAAGCGCAAAAGAAAAGCATCCTTTAACAAAAACTTACCGAAATGTGATTAAGCCAACCATGTAATTTTCATTCTTATGTTTGCCGCGGCTGTAAACCCCGTTGCCTTTAATTATGAAAAAGAAAATTCTACTTTACGTTTCTTTAATTTTATCCATTGCCTCATTTGCTCAACGTATTCAATTTGGAATAGGTGCAGGTGTTAGTTCGTATAGCATACAAGGGGCGGCTGCCGGTAACTTGAACCAGGTTTTAAATTTTAGTAATGGTATTATAACTACAAAAGCTGTTACAGGTTTTTATACCGGCGGATATGCCAATATCCCTCTCATTAATAATATATCTATAGAACCAGGACTGTACTATTCAACAAAAGGGTACGCTCTCTCGGGAAAATATACATTTAAGGATATTAATATTTTAAGTGTAAATGCCAAAGCGGCTTTACAATTATCTTATATAGAAATTCCGCTACTGCTAAAAGCTAAATTCAGTGGGTTGCAGGTTTTTGCCGGCCCGCAAATTGCTTATCTTACAA
>JAYWAU010000180.1:0-5249 GCA_043782265.1 Ferruginibacter sp.
GCACCATACTTAACCAATAAGAATTCCTGTAAACATGGTGCTCTTAATTTTGCAAACACTGTAATAAAGCCCTTCGCATTGTTTAAATTTCATATTTTCATTGGATGAAAAAATTATTGTCATGTATACTTACTTTTTGTTTAGTAAGTTTTTTATCTGTAACAGCACAAATAAAAAATACTTCTGCAAAAGGAAAGTTATTTATCATTGGTGGAGGAGACAGATCAGCGGAATTGATGAAAAAAATGGTTGCTATTGCAGCACCAGGTCCTAAAGATTATGTTGTAGTATTGCCTATGTCAGGTGAAAATCCGGATACGTCTTTTTATTATTTAAAACAAGATCTGCAACCTGTTTGTAACAATGTCATCGTAAATTTTAATTTTACCAAAGAAAAAGTAAACAACAGAAACTGGCTGGATTCGCTCGCAAATGCAAAACTTATTTTTATTACCGGCGGAGACCAGGAGCGGTTTATGAATATTGTTTTGCATACGCCCGTTTATGATGCTATTCATAAGGCGTATGCCAATGGGGCCACCATTGCAGGTACAAGTGCCGGAGCTGCCGTAATGAGTGAACAAATGATTACAGGAAAACAATTGACAGATACGAACTATAGTTCAACCTTTAAAACAATTCACCATAACAATATAGAGATTAAAGAAGGCCTAGGGTTACTAACCAATGCAATAATTGATCAGCATTTTGTAGTTCGTAGTCGCTATAACCGTTTGCTCTCTGCCATTGCAAAGTTTCCAACCTACGCTTGTATAGGTATTGATGAGGCAACTGCTATAATTGTTGAGGGGAATAAAATAACTGTAATCGGCGAAAGTCAGGTGTTGCTGATGCAAAAGCCTGTTGACTTAAAAATAACTGCAGAAAACCTAATTAAAATGAAAAGCATTCAGTTTAGTATGTTTACTTCGGGTGATATATTTTATATTAATCAGGTGCATTAATAGCCTTTTTTATTTAAAAAGAGTGAAGATAAATGAAGATTATATTTTATTAGGTAAAATTCAAAAGCATATTCCAGCTACATTTTTTTTCGATTAAAAAAATAGTTTAATAAGCTTAATTTTAGGCAAACCAATTGTATGAACCTTAATGTACAAAAATGAAAAAATCAACTCTTAAAAAATGATTGAACAAACTGACCTCATAGTAACAAAATGGATTTATAAACCACCATCGAAACCAATTGAAGAAGCAGAAGAAAATTTGGCCAGTTCTATTTCTTTTGATGTGATGAAGAAAAGAGCAGCTGATAAAAAAGGGATAGCCTGCAGGTTTACCTGCCAATTTATTTTTGAGAAAGAGTTGATTCTGGAATATGTTGGAGAGGATAGCTACGTAATAGATTTACAAGATGTTATTGATAAAAATGAGTTGTATAACATGATCAAAAATTCCTTTTCTAAATTCAAGGATAAATTCGATCTCAGAAAATTGGGCACTGTATTACAGTATAAAACACTTGCTGCGATAGATGAAAAAAAGTACGATCTTGATCCTGTGTTGCTGCTACTATAACATCAATCTTTGCCTGCAAACAACAACTTTCTTAAACCATAAAATATAAATCTATCATTTTTAAATTCATATAATATGCGCAACAAGCAGCCTTTTTTATGCCTCCTTTTTTTATTGTTAACGGCAACAGTTATGCAGGCGCAAAAAAAGAAAACGCAAGTAAATAATACTCCCATAATCGGTACGGTATGGAGTGTTGAAAAAGCAAATGCCTGGTACAGTCAACACAAATGGATTACGGGCGCTAACTATATTCCTGCCACAGCAATCAACCAGTTAGAAATGTGGCAGGCAGAAAGTTTCGATCCTGCTACGATTGATAAGGAGTTGGGCTGGGCGCAAAATATTGGCTTTAATACCATGAGGGTTTTCTTGCATTCGGTAGCTTGGAAACAAGACCCGGAAGGATTTAAAAAAAGGGTTGACCAGTTTTTAGGTATCGCGGATAAACATCAGATACAACCTTTATTTGTTTTTTTTGATGACTGCTGGAACAAGGAGCCAACAGCAGGTCAACAACCGGTGCCAAAAACAGGTGTTCATAATTCTGGCTGGGTGCAAGATCCGGGCCAGCCAACATCTTTCGATAGCACAACGTATCCTCAGTTAGAGCAATATGTAAAAGATGTCCTCACAAGTTTTGCGCATGATAAAAGAATCCTTTTGTGGGACTTGTACAATGAACCCGGTAATAGCGGCAAAAGAGACGGCTCTCTTGCTTTATTAAGTAAAATATTTCAATGGGCACGAGAAGTAAATCCAGATCAGCCAATATCAGCGGGCCTGTGGGACTGGAGTCTTGAAAAATTAAATGCCTTTCAATTAAGCCATTCTGATATCATCACTTACCATGATTACCAGGAAGCATCTTTACATAAACAGGTGATTCAGGTGTTGAAAGCAAATGGTAAACCATTGATCTGTACAGAATATATGGCAAGAACAAGGAACAGTCGTTTTTCTACCGTATTACCTGTGTTAAAAAGTGAGCAGGTGGGAGCTATCAACTGGGGTTTTGTGGCAGGAAAGACGAATACCATTTACGCATGGGACAGTCCATATCCGGATGGCAGCCAACCTACAGAATGGTTTCATGATATTTTTAAAAAAGATGGTACACCTTACCGCGAAGATGAAGTAAACCTTATTAAAAAATTAAATGAAGCTAAATAATAGCAATATGCATTTTGCAAAACATTACGGGGTTGCGCTGCTTTTTTATGTAAATATTGCTGTTGCAACCAATATTATTGCGCAACCTGTTGCTACAGTAATTACCAATATAAAACGGCCATCTACAAAAGAGGCCAATCAATTTTATAGTAGTAATAAACGACCGTTGTTGCCATTGACATTTATAAAATTGCCTGTGGGTAGTATAAAACCTGAAGGTTGGATTTTAAAATACCTGGAATTGGAACGTGATGGGTTAACCGGTAAGCTGGGAGAAATAAGCGCATGGCTCGATAAAAATAATAATGCCTGGTTTAGTGGAACCGGTAAAGGAGATCATGGCTGGGAAGAAGTGCCTTATTGGTTAAAAGGCTATGGCAACCTCGGGTATATTTTAAAGGATGAAGCAATTATTACCGAAACAAAACTGTGGCTCAACAAAGTATTTGAAAGCCAGCAACCGAATGGTTATTTCGGACCTGCTTTTGCGCAAACAGATATCGAGCAAGCAAAGGCGGGGCTGCAGGACATGTGGCCCAATATGCTGATGTTATGGTGCATGCAATCATACTATGAATACAGCAATGATGCACGGGTAATTCCGTTTATGACCAGGTATTTTAAATGGCAATTAACCGTGCCGGAAGAAAAGCTTTTAAAGATTTATTGGGAAAACAGCAGGGGGGGAGATAACCTGTACAGTATTTATTGGTTGTACAACCACACTGGTGAAAAGTGGTTGCTGGACCTGGCTAATAAAATTCACCGCAATACGGCAGACTGGTCGCAGAAAAATAATTTGCCCAACTGGCACAATGTGAATATTGCACAATGTTTTCGTGAGCCCGCCACTTACTATATGCAGACGAAAGACAGCATTTTTTTGAATGCAACCTACAATGATTTTTATTTGATAAGAAGTCTTTATGGACAGGTGCCTGGTGGGATGTTTGGTGCCGATGAAAATGCCCACAAAGGTTTTGACGATCCAAGGCAGGCTGTGGAAACCTGTGGCATGGTAGAGCAAATGGCCAGCGATGAAATATTAACCGGTATTACGGGAGACCCAATGTGGGCAGATCATTGCGAGGAAGTGGCTTTTAATACATATCCCGCAGCTGTGATGCCGGACTTTAAAAGCCTGCGTTATTTAACAGCACCTAACATGGTGGTAAGCGATAGCCGCGACCACTCACCAGGCATTCAAAATGAAGGGCCTTTTTTAATGATGAATCCGTTCAGTAGTCGTTGCTGTCAACACAACCATGCACAGGGCTGGCCCTATTACGCAGAACACTTATGGATGGCAACTCCTGATAATGGCATTGTCGCACTCTTATACAACAGCAGTGAAGTAACTGCAAAAGTGGGCAAGGGAAAAGGGAACACGGTCACACTAAAACAGACTACACATTATCCTTTTGATGAAAATATAAAAATTGAAATTAATACAACTAAAACAATCAGTTTTCCATTGTACCTGCGCATTCCAAACTGGTGCAGCAATGCAAGTATCAGAGTAAATGGTGTAGATGAAAAAACTTTTTTTGATCCCGGCTCTTATGCCCGTATCGAAAGCAAATGGAAGCAGGGTGATGTAGTGGAGTTGATATTGCCAATGAAGCTTAAAAAGGAAGAATGGTCAAAGAATAAAAATAGTGTCAGTATCAGTTATGGCCCGCTTACCTTCTCCTTAAAAATTGACGAATCTTATAAGCTGGTCGAGAGTAAAAAAGCCGTTGCCTGGGATTCCAAATGGCAGTCCAATGCCGATCAGAGCAAATGGCCATCTTATGAAATTTATCCCGCCAGTATGTGGAACTACGGTATTGTATTAAATGACCAGCCACTCATTAACCAGTTTGAAATCATCAAAAAGCCCTGGCCGGAAAATAATTTTCCTTTTACGCAGGAGGGGGTGCCAGTTGTATTAAAAGCAAAAGGGAAAATTATACCTGAATGGGGGTTGGACAAAAATGGATTGTGTGATGTGTTGCCTCAAAGCCCGGTAACTGTTTCAACCAAGCAACAACCGATAGAATTAATACCCATGGGGGCGGCAAGACTTAGAATAGCTTCTTTTCCGGTGGTGAAGTAAAACACCATTGATTAAGATTATATTCACTTGAATTTTTGATTGCGATTTTTACTTAATTTACATTGGCTGCTTTTAGCTGACCATAAAATTAAATTGAACCATGAAGTTTGAAGAAAATGTTTTTATTCACCACGTTTATTTTTGGCTTAATAATCCCACAAGTGAAACAGACTGTAACCAGTTGATTGAAGGTTTAAAAAAACTTTCTTCTGCAACTACTATCAACAGTTTTCATATAGGTGTGCCTGCAACAACCAGCAGGGAAGTGATTGACACCAGCTATGCGGTAAGCTGGCTTTTATTATTTAAAAATAAAGAAGATCAGGATTTCTATCAAACAGATCCGGTGCATTTGAAATTTGTGGAAGAGTGTAAACATTTATGGAGTAAAGTAATTGTGTATGATACAGTAGGAATTTAAATTAGATACAAAAAATAA
>JAYWAU010000181.1:0-5231 GCA_043782265.1 Ferruginibacter sp.
TTACATCGCACCGCTCAACCATCTACCCTTGCTACCTTCCGGTCCTGGGGGAGTTCAACAGGAGCTGGCCGTATAAGACTTGCCGGTGCAAATATAGGGGAGAAATAGTTATTGATAAAACTGAAAGCAAATAATTTAGTCATCCTTTTAAAAAATGTGGCTACTCTCCTGCTTAAAAAAATAATTTTTTAAACCCTGCTGTTTAATCCTGTTTTTATAGCAATGAAAATTGACGAGGCTGAGAAGCTATGTGGTAAATCTTTGTGACTTATCAGCCATTGCGGATCACCCTCTTAATGATGCATACCCGCAAACATCCATTATTTAAGTGTAGAGAAAGCAGTAAAAAATATGATATTAATGTGTATGATAATGTGGGAATAAAAACTAAAATAGAAAAAGAAGCTAACCTTTTAAAAAAGTAACTTTACAAAAAATGGCTAGATTGTTGAAGAATATATTAACAAAATTTCCATACCTCGCATTTGATAATTTCAAATGAAATAATTTGCAACATTAAAAAAATTGAATTGACACAGATTTATATATATACAATTATAGCTTTTATTATAGGTTTTATTTTAGCGTGGATCATACGCACATTGGCAATGGAAAAAATAAAAAAATTGCTAAAAAGTACCCAGGGTTATTTAGAAAGTGAAACCCTTAAGAAAGAAACTCTGCAAAAAGAAAACGTTCAGATTCACCAAAAGAAACAAATAGTGGAGATGGAATGTGGAAAAAAACTTGAACAGGCGCTGGAATTAAATAAAATGCTGGATTCTGATATTTTATTACTTCAAAAAAGCAATGAAGAAACAGAAGCCTTATTGGCTGAAGGCCAGCCAGCACTACATGCGATTAAAATGCAATTGATAGAAGCAAATAATACCATTGCAAGATACAAGGCTCAACAGCAAGAAACCAACAAATAGCTATTAAATATAGCCATTAGTTTTTCAACCCTGATTATAATTCAACAGCCCTTTATTAAAAACAGTTGGTTTTTAAATTTAACGATGCAAAAAAATTCAATTGTAGTATTAGCGCTGCTGATAGCTTGTTTAATTACTCTAAAAAGCAACGCTCAAAGCAAGATTGCCCCATTTAAAGTGATCGCTTTTTTCACAGGCAGAAATGACCAGGCCCATATTAGTTTTGTAAAAGAAGCCAATGCATGGTTTCCTTCAATAGCAGGTAAATACCATTTCACTTACGATACAACAAGTAATTGGAATAATCTGAATGATACATTTCTGCTTAAATACCAGGTAGTACTTTTTTTAGATACCCGTCCTGATGCGCCGACTCAAAGAGCAGCTTTTGAAAAATATATGGAACATGGTGGTGCATGGATGGGATTTCATTTTTCAGGATTTGCATTGATACCTTCTGATTTTCCGCAGGATTGGGATTGGTATCACAATCATTTTTTAGGATCCGGATCTTATGTAAGTAATACATGGAGGCCTACAGCTGCTATATTGCGTGTGGAAGACAGGTCTCATACTGCAACAAAACATTTACCCGCAACTTTTAAATCTTCGCCTAGCGAATGGTACAGGTGGCAAAATGATCTGCGTAAAAACCCTGATATAAAAATATTATTATCAATTGATTCTACAAGTTTTCCGCTTGGCACGGGGCCCAAATTGTATGAGATATGGCATAGTGGCTATTATCCCGTAGTATGGACCAATACTAAATATAAAATGATGTATCTAAATATGGGGCATAACGATATTGATTATGAGCACCATTCGGATAGTACTTTATCTTACACATTTAATAATAAAATTCAAAACAAATTAATCATTGATGGATTGTTATGGCTTGGAAAGAAGAAAAAAGTAAACGTTTCAAAAAATTATAAATTGTAATTTAAAATGCTATATTTAATCAGTTATAATTACTATTTCTTAATTTTTTATTCATCTTTCATTGTTTATGATTCAACAAAAAAATAAAAACAATGCCATAATATGCTTTACCGAAACATTAGCATTAACATGATAAAAAGAAAAAGCATACATAAGGTTCATTGTATTCTTTTTATTATTACTTTTTCTATGTTCTCATTCAAAAGTTTTGGACAAAATCGGAATAGCGAAATAAACTTCCAACCTCAGACAGAAAAAAATAATTTACTTTATAAGAATTCTCATTGGGAATTTATATTGATCCCCAATATTACTCAAGGGGCTATCCTCACACATAACCCTGAATCACTTTACAGACTTGATTCTAAACCACAAATTAGTGGTGAGTTTGGAGTTAATAAAATAATGCACATAAATAAACACTATAGTATCATTGCTGGTATACATTATGGTATAACCGGTAGAAATGCTCAGTATATTGTTCCTGATAAAGAAGTTGGCATTAACGATAATGATATTTATCCTTTTGTAGGAGCTTTGGCTAGAGAATATGATGTTTCCTATTTTTCACTTCCGGTACAACTTGAAAGAAGGTATTTTCTAAAAGAAAAAAAGGCAATGTTTCTTATGGCAGGGTTTAATGTACGTTTTGCTCCGTTAAATGGTTCCAGTAGTGCTGATATGAATGTTATGAAAACTACCATAGCCGGTAATAAAAAAGCCTTTGTAAATTTTAATCTTGGATATGGATATGCTTTTCTTTTAAAAAATCTGGATATATTTAAGTTAGGTTTGTCTGTTAATATAGATCCTTCATATATAGCCAAAGGAGATTTTACTTTGGTTACACCATCATCTTACGATTACGGAAATTATACTGTTAAGGGGTCTTACATAGGGATATCTGCAAGTTATCTTTTTACAAAAGCAAAGAAATATTTTAAGAAATAATCTGTATTCAATTCTCTACCTAATAAATAATATTCTACTGCTAAATACGAAAAATTTGTGGCAAAAGGCACACTATTTGTATTTTATAGTGATACACTAAAACAAGGTAGTTATGAAAATTAAATGGATTATTACTGCAATAGTAGCATTGGTAATAAGCGAATCGCTTTCAGCACAGGTAGTTTCAAAAGATTCAATCAATACCCTAAAACAACAAAAAGAAGCGCTTAAGATTGGCAAAAAATTGAATGAACGAAATTTAGAATTGGCCAAACTGGAAAATAGTGTAGAAAAGAAAACCCGTGATATGCAAAATAGTGCCCAACAAGCTCAAAACGCTGCTTTTGAAAATGGGGATGCAGCTAATAAATTAAGTGCAGATGCTATGGACAAATCCCTGGCAAGTAAAGCTGATAAAACAGCAGGACATGCAAAAGGCGATGCAAAAAAAGCAAGAAAAGCTGCTAAAGAACTTGATGACTTACAGCATAAAATTGAATCGCTAAAAAAGAATATTGCTGAAGATGAAGCTAAATTAGCAGCACTCCCTCCTGTACCTATGCCAGGCAATTAAAACATAGAGATGAAATATCAGCATAAAAAAAGCAGAATGGTAATATTCTGCTTTTTTTATGCTGATAAAGTTATGATTAACTTATATTAATTTTTGAAAAGCATCTGCCAAAACTGTCGTTGATGCAACGTATGATTGTTCTTTACAAATTTTAAAATAGTTGTTTGAATAATCTTACTATCTTAAACTAATATAAATTTTTATGAAAGCAGCCGTATTAATTAAAAAGGGTTCTGCCTTTAAAGCATTTGAAATAAGAGAAGTAACTAAACCAACCGCAAAACGGGGTGAAGTATTAATAAAAGTAGCTGCCTTTGGGTTAAACTTTGCAGATGTTATGGCTCGCAGGGGAATGTATAAAGAAGCTCCACCATTGCCTGCCATTCTGGGATATGATGTTGCAGGTACAATAGAAGAAGTTGGGGAAGAGGTTACGAATGTAAAAAAAGGAGACCGTGTTACAGCAATGACCCGTTTTGGTGGTTATGCAGAATATGCAGTTACTAAAGCAACTGCTGTAGCAGTTATCCCTGATGAATTGGACGCGGCAACTGCTACAGCATTAACCACTCAATATTGTACTGCTTTATACGCAGCTTCCGAAATGATTAATTTACACAAAGGAGATAAAGTATTAGTTCAGTCTGGTGCAGGTGGTGTAGGCACGGCTCTTATTCAATATGCAAAGCACCTGCAATGCGAAATATTTGCCACTGCCGGAAGCGAATCAAAATTGAGTTATTTGAGAGATTTAGGTGTTCATCATCCAATAAACTACAATACACAGGACTTTGAAACCGAAATCAAAAAAATTACACAACAAAAAGGTGTTGATGTGATTTTTGATGCCGTTGGAGGCAAAAGTGTGAAGAAGGGAATCAGGCTACTTTCACCCGGTGGCCGGTTGGTTTGCTACGGCGCTTCGGCTTTAAGCAATAAAAATATATTCGGCAAAATTAAGACCGCATTGGATTTCGGTTTTTATCATCCTGCCATGTTGATGATGCCTTCCAAATCTATTATTGGTATTAACATGTTACAGATTGCAGATCATCAGCCGCAGGTTATTGAACGTTGCCTTACAACAGTTATGAAATTATATGCTGAAGGTATTTTTGTGCCCACAATAGCCAACGTATACCTGGTAACGGCCATTGATGAAGCACACAATTATCTCGAAAACAGAAGCAGCATTGGCAAAGTGGTAGTGCAATGGTAGCATTTAATTATCACCAAAAATTACTTCGCTTTTAGAATAAGAAGTTTGTACAGCCGTTCAATTTCAGTAGTTTCCGGCGATGGAAGCTGTTCACTGGTTTCGTATTTTGTTTTTAAAAACAATACCATTTTATGATGAGGATATTTTGCAAGAATTTCATCTATAAATTGTCCCGTCTTACTATCTTTTATAATAACTGGCGTAGCTACAGGCAAAGGTGATTTATAACGCGTTGGCTTTTTTAATATTACCGCCTCAAGCGTAGCCAATTTACCAACCGGAATAGTTGTTACTTTTAATGCTTTGGCATGAAGATCCTGCAATTGTTTTTTACTAAGTCCCCCTCTTTCCTCGTATTGAAATAACAGGCTTTTTAAAAAGTTAGAAGCAGGATAAGCTGCTATCGAAAATTGCAGCACATCTTTTATCACATCAACATTGGGATTTTTTCTTATCATATTTTATGAAATTAATTATTTTTTTTATTCAGATAAGTACATCGAATATCACATGTTGAAAGTGTTGTATTTCCAACTTAAAATATGGAATACAAAAATGGAGTACTTTATTGAACCGCTGTTCAAAAGTACTCCATTAAAAGATCATC
>JAYWAU010000182.1:0-5223 GCA_043782265.1 Ferruginibacter sp.
CACTGCCGGTATTGTAGGCAACGATACCTAAAAAAGTGCCTCCAAAAAAACTGCTGATGGCTTCTCCCATGGGTTTACCCAAATGTATGGTGCAGTAAAAACAGGCTACGGGAATAATGCAGTGCATACCACAGATCTGCATCAACGACAATATTAAAAATCCACGAAAGAAAAATTCAATGCTTACAAAATCAAGGCCATAGCTCAGTTCAAAAACTGCGTAACGCCATTTATCAACCCATGTATTTATGGGAATGTGGTTGAGCAATTTTGCTTTTGGATAAACCTGTAAAAAATCAGTTTGGGTACTTGCAAGGGCAACCATTGGCACCATTACCAGCAACATTATAAGATAAGGCTTTAAATTATCCAGAGGTTTTGTACCATACAATGGCTGAAGGCCCTTGTCTTTTAGCAGCCAGACAATGTAAACCGGTATCAATAAAACAACAACCCGTATTACCCAGTTAATGCTATGCCTGTAAAAAGCCTGGTCAGCTCCTGTCCATTTATTGATGATCCAATCTTCCTGCCAGTTAAAATTTACCCTGAAAGAAAAGAAAGCAGGTGCCAGTAAAAGGATGGCCCAAAACCAGCCATTTTTATAATAAGTGCAGTCTTTAAAAAAAAGCAATTGTAAAAAAAATGCTGTCGCAAACGGAATAAAGTACAATAGATAATAGGCGGTAAATCCGGCTAACCTGGTTTTGTCGGCCGCCACATATTTCTTCTCCAGGTTGTGCCAGTAATTGAGGTAAATTGCGCCACCCAGTAAAACAACAATCATTAAAAAATACCACCAGTTAAATTCCTTGGCGTAAAAATCTTTCAGGTATTTAAAAACAGTATTCAGTGTTCCATTATTTTTGATCCTGTTGATTCATCACCGACCACAGCAGGTCTTTTAAAGCTGGTATTCCCAAGCCGGTAACGGATGAAATGAAGATGTGCGGAATCTTTTTGGGTAGTTCTTTGGCGATAGCAGCTTTTAATTCATTATCCAGCATATCGCTTTTGCTCACCGCAATTACAAAGTCTTTTTGCAGCATCTCCGGGTTGTATTGCTCCAGTTCGTTCACCAGTATTTCAAATTCTTTTTTATGATCTGCACAATCGGCTGGGATCAAAAAAAGCAATATAGAGTTGCGTTCAATATGGCGTAAAAAGCGATGGCCCAAACCCTTGCCTTCTGCGGCACCTTCAATGATGCCCGGTAAATCAGCAATGCAAAAACTTTTGCCATCTCTGTAATCCACCATGCCCAATTGCGGTACCAGGGTTGTAAAAGCGTAGTCTGCAATTTTTGGCTTGGCAGCCGTAATTACAGAAAGCAAGGTTGATTTGCCTGCATTTGGAAAACCTACCAATCCAACATCCGCCAGTACTTTCAGCTCCAGCAATTTCCAACCTTCAATACCATCTTCACCGGGTTGGGCGTATTCCGGTGCCTGGTTGGTGGCGGTTTTAAAATTGGCATTGCCCAATCCGCCACGGCCACCTTTTACCCAAATAACTTCTTGGCCATCTTCTAATATTTCTACTTCTTTAACACCTGTCTGTTCATCTTTCGCAATTGTACCCAAGGGCACTTCAATAATGATGTCTTTCCCAAAACGGCCGGTGCTGTTGTTTTTGCTGCCTGATTCTCCATCCTCTCCCAATACGTTTTTATAATACCGAAGGTGTAACAATGTCCATAATTGTGAACTGCCTCTTAAAATAATGTGTGCACCCCTGCCGCCATCACCACCATCCGGACCCGCCATGGCGTTGTATTTGGTACGCATAAAATGCCTGCTGCCCGGACCACCGTGGCCACTGCGACAAAAAATTCTGATGTAATCTATAAAATTTGACTTTTCCATTAATGCGGCAAAGGTCGGGTTTTTTAGACTCTTCTGGGTATAAAGTAAAAAAGGAAATAATGGACGAAGGGTTAGTAATTCTTAAAACTAACCAACGCTTTATTCGTCCGAAAACAGGTTCCTTTAAAGAAAGCGACAATGTGATTATTTTGATTGGTAACTGTTATGTGATAAAGCCCTGTTGATTTTCCGTTGTGTATTTCCTTTGCTTCTGCAGTTAATATATCACCTACATGCACTGGTTTTATAAAATTGATCGCAGTGTCCAACGCCACAGATAAAACATTCCTGTTAGTGCAGGCATAGGCAAAGCAACTATCCGATAAAGAAAAGGCAATACCGCCATGCACAATGCCAAGCCCATTGATCATTTCTTTGCGTACTATCATTTTAATTTTGCTGTATCCTTCTCTAACTTCCAAAATTTCTATACCCAGCCATTGGCTGAACAAATCCTGTTGCAGAACGTGGGCAACCACTTTACCGGCTACTATATCTTTCTCTGATTTCATAATTATTTTTTAAATTTTAATTTTAATCTGCTTGTGAAACTTTACGCTGTTTTAGACCCTTACGAAATTCTACCGGCCCTGCATTAAATTGTTTGCGGAACAACCTGTTGAAGTTGGATAGGTTTTTAAAGCCTGATTCGTAACATAGCTGCAATACCGACAAATCTGTTTCTTTTAATAACCGGCATGCTTCATTTAGCCTCATTTCAATTATAAAGCTGAGAAAAGATTTTTTGGTTCGGGATTTAAAATACCTGCAAAAAGCCGACTCGGATAAATTAACGAGGCGGGCAACTTCGCTGATGGAAATATCATCCATATAATGTTGTAATGCATACTCAAGCACTTTGTTCATTTTTAAACTATCATGTACATTAATACCGCTGATAGTGTTTATGGAAAGTGGTTGCAGATGATCGGACACAGACAATAATCCAAATATTTCAATAAGCCTTTTAAGTCGTTCCATCTTTCCTGCCTTAAGCATTTCAAACATAATTTCCCTGACTTTTTTCCTGGTTTCGCCAGTTATCAATAATCCATTCATTGAAAGTGCAAGTATTTGTTTCATTTCTGCCATTTCAGGACTATTGAAAAATTCTTTTCCTAAAAATCCTTCAGTAAACTGTATTACTACAGAGCTTGGTTTTATCGTTGCATCCGGCTGATAAAAAGCATCATCTGCCTTAAATAAGTGCGGAACGTTTTTTCCGATTAAAGCAATTTCTCCTTCATGGTAAGACGAAAAACTATTACCAATAAATTTTTTACCGAACCCTTTTTCACAATAAACCAGTTCGTATTCCTGGTGAAAGTGCCAGGGCGTTTCAAAGTAGGGAGACTCATACCGGTTGATAATAAAAGAGCTTCCGGCAGATAAAGGAAGTTTTTGAAAAAGAGCGTTTTTATGGTTTTTAAAATTGGTCAGGATAGTATCGTTTAAAGTCGATTTGTGGTGGTAAGTTAGCAATAATAATAATTAACTTGTGTCATACTTCCCCGGTATTTATTATTAACGATATTATTCTGGCCATGTATGTTGAAAGATAAAAACATAGTTATTGTTGGTGGTACCACCGGTATTGGCTTATCTGCTGCCAAAGCATTTGTTGGTGTAGGAGCAAATGTGGTATTGGTTGGCAGAAACCCTGATAGTTGCGAAAAAGCAAGATCAATATTGGGTGAAGCCGTTGCAGTTTATGCCGGCGATGCTGCCTCTCCAACTACAGCTGAAAAAGCAATTGAATTATGCATACTCACCTTCGGTGATTTTGATGGACTGTACCATGTTGCAGGCGGTAGTGGCAGAAAATTTGGTGATGGTCCGTTACATGAACTAACGCTCGAGGGTTGGAATAAATCATTTGAGATAAATCTTACCGGCCTCATGTTATCTAACCAGGCAGCCATCAGAAAATTCAGGGAATTGGGTAAAGCAGGCACCATCCTTAATATGAGTTCTGTATTAGCAATTTCTCCATCCCCAAAATACTTTGTAACACATGCCTATGCAGCAGCCAAATCTGCAGTGATTGGTTTTACAAAATCCATTGCTGCTTATTATGCATTTGATAATATCAGGATCAACGTGCTGGCATCAGCGTTGGTAGAAACACCGATGTCTGAAAGAGCAAGCAAAAATGAAACGATTCTTGAATTTATAAAAACAAAGCAACCATTGGATGGTGGCAGAAACGGCAGGCCGGAAGACCTGGATGGGGCAGCCATTTATTTTATGTCGGATGCATCAACATTTACCACCGGACAAACATTGTATGTTGATGGCGGTTGGGATGTTTCTGAAGGACAATATTAAAATCATTTTAAAAAATGAAACTAGCAATAGGAATTGATGTAGGCGGCACCAATATAAAAGGTATTTTACTCAATGAACAGGGTAAAATATTGAAACAGCATTATGCCCCTACCAATGATGAGCCGGGTAGTAAATGGCGGGAGATTATTCTGGAAATGGTAAGTTATTTAAAAACTGGTTTGAGCGAATCTATTGTCGTGATTGGCTTGTCATGTCCAGGTTTTGCAGATGAAACAAATAAATGCATTGCCCATTTGCCAAACCGGTTGGCGGGAGTAGAAAATTTTATTTGGGAGGACTATTTTGGCACAACCACTTTTGTAATTAATGATGCCCACGCCGCATTGATTGCAGAAGCAAAATTTGGCACCCTAAAAGGCTTTAAAAATGCTGTTTTATTAACCTTGGGTACCGGTGTAGGAGGAGCCATTTTGATAAACGGGGAACTCTACCAGGGACTCAGCCAGATGGCAGGACATTTTGGACATACCTCCATCAATTCTTACGATGACGAAACGAGTATTTTAGGAATACCCGGCAGCCTGGAATATGCCATTGGCAATTACTCCATTGAACGCAGGTCAAGAGGACTTTATAAATCAACTTACGAGTTATTAAATGCGTACAAGGAGAATAATTCTTTTGCTACCTGGCTTTGGCTGGATTCAGTTAGAAAATTGGGTTTAACCATCGCTTCGTTGGCCAACTCTATTTCTCCTGAAATTATAGTATTGGCTGGAGGCATAACGAAAGCTGGCGATGCTTTGTTTAAGCCATTGCAGAACTTTTTAGATATCTACGAGTTCAGGCCCAAAGAAAAATCAACCATTATAAAAGAAGCAACGTTCAGTGATTTATCAGGTGCAGTTGGTGCTGCGGCATTTGCCTTTAATGAAATTTAAAGTCATTTTATTTATATGAGTTATACACAAGAATATTTAAAAAAATGCCAGGGTTTGATAGAAATTGTAGCCAGCCAGGAAGCCATTATCCTGCAAGTAGGCAATATTTTTTCCAACACAATATTGGC
>JAYWAU010000183.1:0-5213 GCA_043782265.1 Ferruginibacter sp.
AAAGAAAACAAATAACAATATAATGTTACCTCTGTGTTACCAAAATGTTACCATTTTAAAAGTGTATTATTTTTTTAACGTAAACCCTAAACTTTGCCGAAATTTTTAAACCATGGGATTTAATTCAATCTTTAAAATCTTTTTACCTAAAGACAGAGTGTTTTATCAGCTATTTGAAAGTGTTGCTGAAGAGTTGGTTAAAATGGGAAACAAGTTAAAGGAAGTCGTTAACGAGCCCGATTTTGATAAAAGAGGCCAATTAATTCAGGAAATTGAAGATATGGAACACGTTAATGATGATTACACCCATAATATTTTTACCGAATTAGGTAAAAATTTTATCACACCATTTGACCGGGAGGACATTCATTATCTTGCAAACTCTCTTGATGACATTGCGGATTATATTTATGCCTCTGCAAAAAAGATAAATTTCTATCGCGTTAACCCCAACGAAACCGGATTTTTAAAAATGGCAGAATTGATTGCTGTTGGATGCGTACAGGTACATAAAGCTGTTACCGAATTGCGCAACATGAAAAATATGCGTCAAATAACCGATGCTTTGGTAGCCATTAATAGTATAGAAAACCAAGCCGATGATATTTTTGATATGAGCATTGAGCGTTTGTTTGCTACAGAACCAGATGCCAAAGAGGTTATCAAAAAAAGAGAAATTTATCAGGTTATGGAAATTGTAACTGATAAATGTGAAGATGCAGCCAATGTAATTGAATCTATCATTGTGAAGTATGCCTAAAATCAATTGGCTGATGTGCAAAATGTAAATTCATTCAAATACTCTCAGAGGCATTGCATTAGCGAATTTTCAAATTAATATTATGACGCTCCTTATAGTGATAGTTATTTTAGCTTTAATTTTTGATTACATCAACGGATTTCATGATGCAGCTAACTCAATTGCTACAATTGTTTCAACAAAAGTACTAACTCCTTTTCAGGCTGTGGTTTGGGCCGCTTTTTTTAATTTTGTTGCCTATTTTATTTTTAAGGATCATGCAGTAGCTAACACCATTGGTAAAACAGTTCACCAGGAGTTTATAACGCTCCCTGTTATTTTAGCAGGTTTAATTGCCGCCATCGCCTGGAACTTATTAACCTGGTGGTATGGCATTCCTTCTTCCTCATCACACACATTAATTGGAGGTTTTGCAGGGGCTGCTATTTCACACGCTTTTTTAACAAAAGGGTTTACAAGCATTGCCACAATTGTAGAAGTTAAAAAAATAACCGAAATCATTCTGTTTATATTTCTTGCCCCGCTTATTGGTATGATAATATCAATTTACATTAGTGTAATAACCATTATGCGCAATACCTGGGCAAAAATTGGTTTAATTATATTAACAGGAATAGGAACCTGGTTTTTATTTGCTCATTTTGAACAAACCAAATTGCAGGAAAACCTTGTAAAATTTTATAAGATAGATAACCTTAAAAAGGAAGTTGCAAAAGATTCTTCCAAAGTGGCAAGTTATACTTCAGCGGTTGCATTAGTTGATGCAGCCAAACCATTGCTGGCAGATTATAAATCATTGGGTGCAACCAAACTTGCAGAAAAAATTAAAACTAATGTAGATAGTAAAGTAGATAGCATTGCGTTAGGGAAGGCGTTAGGAAAAGCAGACAACTCCATTATTATTTATGGTATCTTGATAATGATGTTTATTTTTATATGTGCATATATTTATTCAGAAAAAGTAAAATCTCCGAATGCATATCGCACCGGTAGAATGTTTAAGAAATTACAACTGTTTTCTTCCGGAGCTTTTAGTATTGGGCATGGTGGCAATGATGCCCAAAAGGTAATGGGAATTATTGGTGCCGCATTTGTTGCTTATAACAGTACTAAATATCCTGATGTTGGTGCTGCACTAAAAGACCTGACATGGGTGCCGTTGGCTTGTTACACTGCAATTGGTTTAGGTACCATGAGTGGTGGCTGGAAGATTGTAAAAACAATGGGTACAAAAATAACCAAAGTAACACCTTTAGAAGGAGTAGCTGCAGAAACAGCGGGTGCACTTACTTTATTTATGACAGAACAAATGGGCATCCCGGTAAGTACAACGCATACCATTACAGGTGCCATTATTGGCGTAGGTGCAACCAAACGATTAAGTGCTGTTAGATGGGGAGTAACTGTTAGTTTATTATGGGCCTGGGTACTTACCATTCCGGTAAGTGCTGTACTTGCTGGTATTGTATATTATATTACTTCTCTTTTTTTGAATTAATTTTCAAAATTTATTTTTTTATACAATCACTCACCTTAAATGAGTGATTTTTTATTTTGATGAAAAACATACAGTAAATTTGTAGTAACAATAAAGTGGCAGAGAGGTTAGTTTTAGAATTGTGAGGGCAACTAAATAATATGAACCTCGTTAGCTCCTTCGATACTATCTCAAAGGCCGCTGTATTATATTATTATTTCAACATTTCAAAGAATAAAACCATGAACAAAATATTAGTAACCGGAGGCTGCGGTTATATTGGCGTACATACCATTGTAGACCTTGTGCAAAATGGATACGAAGTAGTTTCTGTAGATGACAATTCAAGGAGCAACATTGCAATTTTAGAAGGAGTTGAAAAAATACTTGGCAAAAAAATAAAAAACTATGTGGTGGATTTGTGTAATTTAAAACACACAGAAACTATTTTTGAAGAGAATAAAGATATCAATGGCATTATACACTTTGCTGCTTACAAGGCAGTAGGAGAATCGGTTGAAAAGCCACTTATGTACTTTGAAAATAACCTGACATCACTGGTTAATATTTTGAAATGTGCCGAAAAATATGCGGTTACCAATTTTGTTTTTTCTTCTTCCTGTACCGTTTATGGAAATCCTGATTCAATTCCGGTAACCGAAGAAACACCACAAAAACCTGCAGAATCTCCTTATGGTGCAACAAAGCAAATGGGCGAAGTAATTGTTAGTGATACTGTAAAAAGTAATTCAACTCAGGCAATTCTTTTAAGATATTTTAACCCGGTGGGTGCTCATCCTTCTACTTTAATTGGAGAAATTCCATTGGGCAGACCTGCCAATCTTGTGCCGGCCATTACACAAACCGCCATCGGAAAATTACCTGCAATGCAGGTTTGGGGCGAAGATTATCCTACAAGAGACGGCAGCTGTGTACGTGATTACATTCATGTATGTGACATAGCACATGCGCACACGCTGGCATTAAACTATCTGATCGGGAAAAAAAATAAAATTAACCCCGAGATATTTAACCTCGGTACCGGCGATGGATTTACAGTTTTGGAGGTTATCCATGCTTTTGAAAAAACAAGTGGTGTTAAATTGAATTACACGTTGGGGCCTCGTCGAGCAGGCGATGTTGTAGCAATATATGCCAATAACAATAAAGCCAAAAATGAATTGGGGTGGCAACCAAAATATAATCTTGATGAAATGATGGACAGTGCCTGGAAATGGGAACTCACCTTAAAAAAGGTTTAAAACTGACTTAGTAAAAAAACCGACAGGTAATTTCACAACAACCCATTATCTTGCGGCTCAATTAAAAAAAGCATTTAAATTTTATGTTAAAAGATATTCAGGTAACAGGCAATAAGGACACCCGGAGTGGTTTTGGTGATGGTATTTTAGAAGCAGGTCGAAAGAACGAGAACGTTGTAGCACTTACAGCTGATCTGTTGGGATCAATGAAATTAAATGCTTTTGTAAAAGAATTTCCAGAGCGTTTTATTCAATGTGGAATTGCCGAAGCCAATATGATTGGGGTAGCTGCAGGTTTAACAATCGGTGGTAAAATTCCTTACACCACTACATTTGCAAATTTCTCTACTGGCCGTGTGTACGATCAAATTCGTCAGTCTGTTGCCTATAGTAATAAAAATGTAAAAATTTGTGCTTCACATGCAGGATTAACTTTGGGAGAAGATGGTGCAACACACCAGATTTTAGAAGATATTGGATTGATGAAAATGCTGCCTGGTATGACAGTAATTGTACCTTGTGATTATAACCAAACCAAGTCAGCAACTATTGCAATCGCTGATTACCAAGGCCCTGTTTACTTAAGGTTTGGAAGGCCTGTTTGGCCCATCTTTACAGCCGAAAGTGATTTTGTATTAGGTAAAGCACAAAAATTATCTGATGGTAAAGATGTAAGTATTTTTGCCTGTGGTCACCTTGTTTGGAAAGCTATTGAAGCCGGAAGAATTTTGGAAGAGAAAGGTATTAGTGTGGAAGTAATCAATATACATACAATTAAACCGCTGGACGTTGCTGCAATAATTGAATCAATTTCTAAAACAAAATGTGCCGTTACCTGCGAAGAACATAATATTATAGGTGGCCTGGGAGATAGTATTGCACAGGTAGCTGCAAAAAATTTACCTATACCAATTGAATATATAGGTACGAATGATACTTTTGGCGAAAGTGGTAAACCATCTGAATTACTTGTTAAATACGGTTTGGATACACCCAATATTGTTGCAGCTGCTGAAAAAGTGATTGCAAGAAAAAATGTCTGAACTAATTAAACCTTTTATAGAAAAACCAATCTTACGATTGGTTTTTCTATTTTTATACCTGCTGAACAAATATGAACCAACAACATTTAGACGATACTGAGTTATTACTTCAGTTTAAAGATTCTTCTACAAAGGAGAAAGGTTTTACCGGTATTATTAAAAAATACCAAGAGAAATTATATTGGCATATACGCCGTATGGTAGTTGATCATGAGGATGCAAATGATGTATTGCAAAATATGTTTATTAAAGTATGGAATGCTCTTGATAATTTTAGGGAAGATAGCCAGTTATACACTTGGCTATACCGTATTGCCACTAACGAAAGCCTTACTTATATTGAGCAACAGAAAAAAAGAGCTTCTGTATCATTGAGTGATGTTGAGAATGGATTAAGCAATAAGTTGAGGGCAGATAAAAATTACGACAGCAATAAGATTGAGTGGAAATTGCAATTGGCCATGCAGCAATTGCCAGAAAAACAAAGGGTTGTTTTTAACCTTCGTTATTACGATGAGATGCCCTACCAGCAAATGAGTATTGTGCTTGAAACCAGCGAAGGTGCATTAAAAGCCAGCTACCACCATGCAGTAAAAAAAATTGAGGATTTTATATTAAATCGTTAAACTTTAAGCAAATAAAAGAGTCCTATTTGGGTAATGGAAAACAGG
>JAYWAU010000184.1:0-5210 GCA_043782265.1 Ferruginibacter sp.
GATTATCGTGCCATCAATGCATTGGATAGTCTTTCGCAATGGATGCATGCCAACAGCAAAGCTATTTATTACTGCACATTTGCGCCCGATACATTCCAGGTTCCTGTGAATGATAAACTTACTTACAATGCTGCAACAAAGCGGCTTTACGTGCATCTGTTTGAGTATCCTGCAACGGGAAATTTGCTTTTGCCCGGCTATAAAGGCAGGATAAAATATGCACAGTTTTTACATGATAATTCTGAGTTGAAAATGAAAGAAGAAGGCAATGATATCCAGTTAACCATGCCTGTAAAAAAGCCAGGTTATGAAATTCCTGTGGTGGAACTGACACTGAATTAATTATAAAATGGAGAAGCTTTTTAGAATCATTTTGGTTAGCTGGCTGTGCCTGTTGCAAAGTTTTTTATTTGCACAGCATCTTACTTCTGCTACTAAAAAAATTGTATTTCTTGGCAATAGCATCACATGGGCTGGCATGTATGTGAATGATGTGGAAGCTTACCTGAGGGTTCAATATCCGGGGCGGCAATTCGATATTATAAATGTTGGTTTGCCGAGTGAAACTGTTTCGGGCTTGTCGGAGCCGGGCCATGCCGAAGGGCAGTTTCCAAGACCCGATTTACATGAACGGCTTGCCAGGGTGCTGCAACAAATAAAGCCCGATTTGGTGTTTGCCTGCTATGGAATGAATGATGGTATTTATATGCCTTTTGATAGCATAAGGTTTCAAAAATTTAAAGATGGCATCAACTGGCTGCATGATGAAGTAGTGAAAACAGGAGCAAGATTAATTCACCTGACGCCCCCGGATTATGATGAAGTAAAAGGGAAAAGTATTGGCTATACAAATGTGCTGGATATTTACTCAGGCTGGTTATTGAGTAAAAAGAAATCATCAAAATGGGAGGTGATTGATATTCATACTCCAATGAAAAAATATTTGTCGCAACATCGTAAGGCCGATTCAACATTTGCACTGACACCGGATGGTGTGCATCCCGGCGAGATAGGGCATTGGATAATTGCTAAACAAATTTTACAGCATTGGGGATTTAAAAAGGTTGCAAAATCTACAGGTATCGTTGAAAGTTTGCAACAAATTATGGATGCTGCAACATTGGTGAAACTGGTTGCCAACCGGCAGAATATGCTAAGAGATGCGTGGCTAACTGCAACAAAACATATACGTCCTGGCCTGCCTGTGGGGTTACCTTTAAAAGAAGCGGAGACTAAAGCCGGTGAAGCGTTGCAGGAGATAGAAGCGTTGATTCAGCACAAATAAAATTGTTGTATTAAGTACAACCGGAATTTTTACCGACATTCCTTCACCGGTATAAAATTTCTTCCCCGAAACCCCGACGCCGAAATGAGCTTCAGATTGTTGGCCATTATATTTCATTTATTTATTGGGAGGCGGTTACATTAAACAAATCACTTTAGTTACCATCATCAAACGCAAAATACTCTATATTATGTTACTTGATTTATACAATTATCAATTTTGGACGAGTGAAGGTTTTAACTATGAAGCGTATTCAAAATAGGGGCTACACGGAAGCTGCCTGCTACTTGTGGTGTATGCCGTGAAAACCCTGGATGAAATATAAATAATTTGGCATTTTAAATAAACTTTGCCAACAATTTTTAAAAGCAATCCAACTTTACTAAATGCCTTAATCATAAAAATCATTTATGATTATCATAGTAAGTATAAATAAACATATATAAATTAAAATACTCAATTTTACAACATAAACATAAAAGAAATGATAAAAAATTTAATCAAGGTCACGCTAGTAACAATCATAGTTCAAATCTTTATTAGTTGTAATTCAAACACTAAAAGTGAAAATCCTCCAACAACTAAGGTAACCAAAATGACAGCTTATAAAAATGGTCATATCATGACGAAAGCTGAACAAGATTCCTTAACCCCAGACCATGTTTTGCAACAACTCCAGGATGGAAACGAACGCTTCAATACAGGCAATGTTACGCAACGTGAGCACTCAGAAGCAATCAGAAAAGCTGCGACTGGCGGACAATTTCCAAAAGCAATGGTTTTAAGTTGTTTGGATAGCCGAGTGCCCGTTGAAGATGTTTTCGACCAGGGTATAGGCGACGTTTTTGTAGGGAGGGTTGCAGGCAACTTTGTTAATACCGATCTGTTAGGAAGCATGGAATTTGCTTGTAAAGTGGCTGGTGCAAAACTAATTATTGTAATGGGGCATCAACATTGTGGAGCAGTTAAAGGAGCAATTGATGATGTTCATTTAGGGAATATAACATCAATGCTTGCCAACATAAAGCCTGCGGTGGAAATGAGTAAAAATTTTGAAGGTGAAAAATCTTCAAAGAATGAAGCTTATGTAAAGTTGGTAGCTCAAAATAATATTAGAAACACCGTTGCTCAAATTAGAGCTAAAAGTGAAATCCTAAAAGAAATGGAAGCTAAAGGTGAAATAAAAATAGTTGGGGCCTTCTATACATTGCGTACCGGTAAATTAGAATTTGTTAATTAGCATCATTTAATTATTATATAAAATTTAGGAAAAATGAATCTCCATTTACTCATAGAAAATTTAACCAATCCAGCACTGTTATTCTTTGTACTAGGCATTATCGCAGTTTATTTAAAAAGCGATTTGGAAATTCCACCCAACTCTTCAAAATTTATATCACTTTACTTATTATTCTCAATTGGGTTTAAAGGTGGTCAAGAGTTATCGCACGAAACATTTACAAGCGAAATTGGATGGTCGATGTTATTTGGGATAAGTATGTCGGCTATCATACCGTTATATACCTTTTTTATACTCAAAAGAAAGTTAAATGTATTTGATGCAGGAGCTATTGCAGCAGCTTATGGCTCTGTAAGCGCAGTTACTTTTGTTACGGCAGTTTCCTATCTTGAGTCTCAACAATTAACTCTTCACGGACACATGGTAGCTATAATGGCTTTGATGGAGTCGCCAGCAATAATTATTGGATTGGTGTTAATTGCTATATTTAACAAGGAAGATTCATATACAACTATTAAGATTCAATCTGTAATGAAACACTCATTTACTAATGGTAGTGTTTTATTAATACTCGGAAGTTTAGTAATTGGTTTCTTAGCTAATGCTAAACAAGCTGAAGGAATCAAACCATTTACAAACGATTTGTTTAAAGGGTTTCTTGCAATTTTCCTTTTAGATATGGGAATTACCAGTGGCAGAAAACTTAAATCATTCTTTTCATTTGGCATATTCCCATTTGCTTTTGCTATAATCATTCCCCTATTGAACGGATGCATTATCGCAATACTGAGCTCATTTGTTACTGCTGAAATTACCAATCGATTTATATTTGCGGTATTAGCAGCAAGCGCCTCCTACATAGCTGTTCCTGCCGCAATGAAAATAACAGTACCGAAGGCTAATCCTGGACTTTATTTACCAATGGCACTTGCCGTCACTTTTCCTATAAACATTACAGTAGGTATGCCACTATACTTCCTAATTGTACAACACTTTTAACTTACAGAAATAACAATGCTATAAATTATGTGTGGGCGGGGTTTTCTAAACATTTTTCACAGTTATAAAATTTCTTCCGTGAAACCCTGACACCGAAAATAGCTTCGGATTGTTGGCTATAATATTTTATTGGAAGGAGGTTGCATTAAACAAATCACTTTAGTTACATTACATTTTGATTTATACAATTATCAGTATTGGACGAGTGAAGGTTTTAACTTCGAAACATATTCAAAGTCTGGGTTTCACGGAAGTTTCTTTTCGCTTTGAGACCATGCGGTGAAAACCTCTCTAGTACGAAATTAGTAGATATAATTGTGAGGGAATGAGCAGACTTAAGGCGGAAAAAATATCAACCTTTCGGGCTTAATCTTTCAAGATAGCTTTCTTTACTTTGCACTATTCATCTTCCTGAACTTTAATCAACAAGGAATTGCCAAACTCATTTTGGAGTTTTTCTTTTTCTTCATTATTCTGAACATACACCTTTTTAACAGCTGATAAAGGAAAATCAAGTCGGTAAAGTGTTTTTAAATTATTTGTATAAGTTTCCCAAACTGTTGGGTGGATTACAAGTCTTCCTTCATCATTAGCATAATAATCTCCTTCTGACAGATAAGGAGGAATTACACGAAAAGGATAAAATCGCCACTCTCGTTCGTCATAAAAACAAACATCCTTTCCTGAAAAATCATCTCCAATATAGGGTTTGAATAAAAAGTATAAACTATGAAATGCTTGGTGAAAATGTTCAGCAACTCCATATTTATATTCTTTACCTTTCATTCCCATAATTTCTACTTCTCCCATAAAATCATTTCTTTTTATAGCCTCCTCATTTTCAATGTAAATTTTCCATATGGTTTGTAAGGCGCTATAATTATAACTGTCTTTATGCACATAAGTAATTGGTGTTATCCTCTTTTCAATACCCCAGTTTTTGTCCATCGCAATACCATAAGGTCCATATTTATTCTTATGCGGTTCAATAAATAATTCCGGAATATCACAAAAACAAACCATGGGAATTCCTATATGAAGCAAGTTCTCATCAAGGGTCTGCCAATTTTCTAGGCAATAGTTTGGGATAAATCCTTCTCTAAGGATTGAAGCTAAATTCTCAAACCTTTTTGTAAAGTGAAATAAATAATCAGCACTTATATTTCCGCCCATTTAGGAATGATTAAAGATTTTTTATACGGTCGTACTCTTTATCTTTCATTAACAATACATAGTAAAAATAGTGTCACAATTTGTGACATCAAGTTTTAATTAATCTTCAAAATGAATAACACTATTCTTATAATCAATTGTAATTATTCCAAACCTATTCAAGGCACTTTGCCCAAGCAACAATGGAGCTTCTAAAGAATTAGAAATAGTTGCTCTTACATTAGTCACTTTTCTACTTCCTATTTGCAGTTCTTTTATAAAAAAAACTTTACTCTTAGCTGTAGAGCCATCTGCAAACTTATAAGTTTGTGTACCAATAAAATCTTTATCACTTACTGTTCCCGTTCTGATTAAAGTTAAAGCAACATCTGCAGAAAGAGAAACATCCGATGCCCCTGCATCAAAAATGAAATTGATTTTTAAAGTATTATTGATAGTGATAGGAATTTCATAAACTCCCCCCTTTTTTATCATCGCAATAGAATTGCTGGTGAGTTCTGAGTTTTGCGTGTT
>JAYWAU010000185.1:0-14337 GCA_043782265.1 Ferruginibacter sp.
AATGTGATAGAAGCCTTACAATTGCAATTGATAATAAAATAAATGCAATTAAGTCACCACAGTGAGTAAGAATAAGCTAGGTTATAAACCGAAGCAAGAGATTACCAGGCATAAAAGTTTTAAAATTACTAAACTGTAAATCTAAAAACGATCATTTATATAAATTTTTCATTCTCTTTTAATTATCTTGTTATTGATTCAGCTATAATTTAATTTCAATAACTTCATTTTTATTCTATAAAAGCGGTAGCCCAAGTGCCACAAAAAATACATTTTTATTTTTCCAACCCCTTTGTTTTAATAGTTTATAGCATTAGTTAATTGGTAACACTGCATAAGCGTGTTTTTTTTTATTATTGCATATTATTTTATCGTTAATAAAATATATCGTTAGTTTTGCAACAGTTTAATACGCAACTATTGATATATGGACTGTAAAGAAATGCCGGATACACTTGGTTTCATGATTGTTCATACAGGTAAATTACTTTTGAAAACAATTAATGGAACATTTTCTGGAATAACGAAGGATATAACGTTTGAACAGTTAGGGGTGCTTTATTATATATCACGAAGCAAAACCAAGGAAATGATACAGCAGGATATTGCTGCGGTTATGGATAAGACCAAATCAGCTATTTTAAGATCTATTGATATTTTAGAAGAAAAAGGTTTTGTAAAAAGGCTGCCGGTAGCCGGAGACAGGAGAAAAAACGTGATAGAATTAACAACCAGCGGAAAGACTATCATAGATAAGATGCATGATAAATTCCTGGGCCATGATGGAATTTTAAAGGAAGGTATTAATGAAAAAGATATAGAAACCTGCATGTGCGTACTGGCAAAAATTCAGGGAAAGTGCAAATAAAAAAATGTTTTAATAAAATAATAAAGCCCAATATTTTTTGTAATTATAACACTTAAGGAAACCTTTTAAAACACTGCAATGACTAATAAAACCTTGCTAGAAAAAGTATCAGCCTTTAAAACTGCTGAAAATTTAAAATCTGCCGATATCTATCCATTCTTCAGGCCACTCGAAAGTGACCAGGACACAGAAGTAATTATTTCGGGTAAAAGGGTATTGATGTTTGGTTCAAATAGTTACCTCGGTTTAACCAATCATCCACAAGTTAAAGAAGCAGGCAAAAATGCTATTGATAAATATGGTAGTGGCTGTGCCGGTTCAAGGTTTTTAAATGGAACGCTTGACCTGCATATCGAATTGGAAGAGGCATTGGCCCAATTTGTAGGTAAAGAGGCTGCATTGGTATTTAGCACTGGTTACCAGGTAAATGTTGGGGTGCTTTCTGCTCTTGGCGGAAGAACGGATTATATTTTTTCGGATGAATTAAACCATGCCTGTATTATAGATGGGGCTCGCTTATCCTTCTCTAAATTATATAAATATGGCCATTCTGATATGGCACATCTGGAAAAACTATTGAGCAATGTACCATACGAATCATTTAAAATAATTGCTACAGATGGGGTGTTTAGCATGGAAGGAGATATTTCCAAGCTGGATGAAATAACAGCACTTGCAAAAAAATACAATGCAGCAATTTTTTTAGATGATGCACATTCTTTGGGTGTGCTTGGGCCAGCAGGTCAGGGTACAGCTTCTCATTATAATATTACCCATAAAGTAGATTTGATTATGGGAACATTTAGTAAATCACTTGCTTCTATTGGTGGCTTTATAGCTGCTGATAAGGTGATTATTGAATATTTAAAACATCATGCCCGGTCATTAATTTTTAGTGCAAGTATTACCCCTGCCGCAACAGCAAGTGCACTGGCAGCGTTGACGGTACTAAAAAATGAACCTCAAAGAATTGAAAAATTATGGGCAAATACCAATTACGCACTCGACGCTTTTAAAAAGGGAGGTTTCGATATTGGGGCATCTGAATCTCCTATTATTCCAATTTTTGTAAGAGACAATGAAAAATGTTTTCTAATGGCAAAAATGCTGATGGATGAAGGCATCTTTGTAAATCCGGTTGTGTCTCCTGCCGTAAGTAGCGATTCCTCAATGATCCGCTTTTCTTTGATGGCTACCCATTCTTTTAAACAAATAGATTATGCGGTAGAAAAAATAAAGAAAGTAGCCTACAAATTAAAAGTGCCGCTATTAAAAATTGAAAGAGCATGATTGTAATAAAAAAAGTGGAAAACAAAAAGCAGCTTGCTGCTTTTATTGATTTTCCACACAAGTTATTTGAAGGAGATAATAATTATGTTCCGGAATTACATATAGCCCAAAGAGATTTGCTTACACCTGGAAAACACCCTTTTCACGACCATTCTATTATGCAGCTTTTTTTAGCTTATGAAGGAGATACAATAAAGGGGCGTATTGCAGCAATTTTAAATAACAATCATAACAAATTTAAAAACGTAACAGAAGGTTTTTTTGGGTTTTACGATTTATACAATGATGCAGAGGTTTCAAAAAAGTTACTCAATGAAGTTCAGCAATGGCTGATAAGTAAAGGGGCAACAAAAATGATTGGCCCGGTAAACCCGTCTACCAACGAAACAGCAGGATTGCTGATTGACGGCTTTAATTCGCCACCTGTTGCAATGATGACTTACAACAAACCCTATTATCTAGATTTGCTAACAGCTGCCGGGTTTAAAAAAAGTGTAGATCTTTTAGCATATGATTTGCCCACAAACGTCGTAAACAAAAGATCGCTGGCTTTAAAAGATACATTGCGTAAAAGATTGAAGGAAAGAAATATAACTATCAGGAATATTAACCTGAAAGATTTTAAAAATGAGGTAGATAAAATATTAAAGGTATACAATGATGCGTGGCTTGAGAATACAGGTTTTATACCCATGACGGATGATGAGTTTAAATACCTTGCCAAAGACCTTAAAATGATTTTGGATAAAGATTTTGCCTTGGTAGCAGAGCATGATGGCAAAACGATAGGTTTTGCTTTGGCGATTCCAGACATAAATCAAACACTGATAAAAATAAAGAAGGGGCGTTTATTTCCTACCGGAATTTTTAAATTGTTGCTCGGCAAAAGCAAAATAAATTATGTTAGAGTAATTGCACTGGGAGTAAATAAAGAGCATAGAAAGGCGGGTGTAGAAGCATTTTTTTATGCTGAGATAATTCAGCAGGCAATGAATAAAAGATTAAAAGGGGGCGAAGCTTCCTGGATTTTAGAAAATAATGAAATGATGAACAACGGGTTGATAAAGATGAACGCTGAAGTATACAAGCGGTATAGAATTTTAGAAAAAGCAATATGAGCGAAAGCGTTTTAATAACGGGTGCAAGCGGGTTTTTAGGCTATCATCTGCTAAAGGCAGCTCTTGAAAAAGATCTTAATGTATATGCAGCGGTAAGGAAAAATAGCCAGATTGACCATTTAAAAGAGCTGCCTGTTAAGTATGTTTATCTCAATTATGAAAACATAAGCGAGTTACAAAAAGTTCTTTCAGATAATTCAATTAATTATATCATTCATGCGGCAGGTGTTACAAAAGCAGTGAAGCAGGAAGAGTATAATAAAATAAATGTTACCTATTCGGTAAACCTGGCGAAGGCAGCGGAAATGAGCGGCAATCGCTTTAAGAAAATGATTTTTATCAGCAGTCTTGCGGCGACCGGTCCTTTAAGTAGTGCTAATAGTATCATTACTGAAGAAACCAACCCAAGTCCGGTAACAGCTTATGGAAGAAGTAAACTTTTGGCAGAAACAGAATTATCAAAAATAGATATTCCAGTTTCGATACTTCGCCCAACAGCTATTTATGGCCCAAGAGATAAGGACATTTTCATCATTATTAAAACATTAAACAAAGGGTTAGATCCTTATATGGGAAATTTTTTGCAGGAACTAAGTTTTGTACATGCAAAAGATGTAGCTGATGTAGCAGTGCAGTCTTTGTTTTTAAATAGGGTGGGTACGTACAATATTTCGGATGGCAATAGTTATAGCAGGTATCAGTTTGCAGATACCACAAAAAAAATATTGGGTAAAAAAGCAATTAGGTTTCACCTGCCAATGCCCTTAATAAAACTAATAGCCTATCTATTGGAAACATCAAATGGTTGGGTAAATAAACCTGCGGTGATTAATAGGGAAAAGCTATTAGAACTGGCTGCAAAAAATTGGGTATGTGACATTAGTAAAGCAAAAAAGGAATTAAACTTTAATCCCAAATATACTTTAGAGAGCGGACTAAAAGACAGTATTAAATGGTACCAACAAAATAAGTTATTGTAAATAATATAATCGATCGGATAAAAAATTTATTAATTAAAAAAAATAGTAAATGAAATATGATGTAACCCCCGCCTCTGGTAAATTAGGTATTTTAATACCAGGCCTTGGTGCTGTTGCTACAACTTTTATAGCAGGTGTAGAGGCAATAAAAAAAGGAATAGCCCAGCCAATTGGTTCATTAACACAGATGGGTAATATCCGTTTAGGTAAAAGAACAGAAGACCGTTATCCAAAAATTAAAGAATTTGTACCATTGGCAGATTTAAATGATATAGCTTTTGGTGGATGGGATATTTATGAAGACAATGTTTACGAGGCTGCCTTAAATGCAAAAGTGTTAGACCTCCCATTACTTCAATCTATAAAAGCAGAATTGGAAGTTATTAAACCAATGAAGGCAGTCTTTGATCAATCGTATGTGAGTAATTTAACTGGTACCAATGTAAAAACAGCTGCTACAAAATACGATTTAGCCTTACAGGTAATAGCAGATATTGAAAATTTTAAAAAGGAGAATGATTGTAATCGTGTTGTAATGGTATGGTGCGGAAGTACCGAAAAATACATCGAAGAAACGGATATTCACTCCTCTATTGAAAAATTTGAGGCTGCACTTAAAAACAATGAAAGCCTTATAGCTCCAAGCATGATCTATGCTTATGCAGCTATTAAAACAGGCGTGCCTTTTGCAAACGGTGCACCCAATTTAACATGTGATATACCTGCTTTACTTGAATTGGCAAAACAAACAAATACTCCCATTGGCGGTAAAGATTTTAAAACGGGTCAAACGCTGATGAAAACAATTTTAGCCCCCGGTTTGCATGCAAGGGCATTGGGTGTAAGGGGATGGTTTTCTACCAATATTCTTGGTAACAGGGATGGATACGTGCTTGATCATCCGGATAATTTTAGAACCAAAGAAGTTTCTAAATTAAGTGTGTTAGATGAAATTTTCCGTCCGGAACTGAATCCTGAATTATATGGAGAACTCTATCATAAAGTGAGGATCAATTATTACCCACCACATGGAGATAATAAGGAGAGTTGGGATAACATTGATATTTTCGGATGGCTTGGTTACAGCATGCAGATTAAGATAAATTTTCTGTGCAGGGATTCAATATTGGCGGCACCAATAGTGCTTGATCTTGCCTTGTTTATGGATTTGGCGAAACGCTCACAAATGAGTGGTATACAGGAATGGTTATCGTTTTACTTTAAATCGCCACAAACTTTACCCGGCTTAAAACCAGAGCATGATATTTTTAAGCAATTAATAAAAATGCAGAACACGCTGCGTCATATTATGGGCGAAGATTTGATAACACATCTTGGATTGGATTATTACCAGGATTTGGTTGAAGCAATGTAATGAAATTGAATAAAATAATAGCATCCGTAGGAGGTATTGGTTACGTAGGTAAAGGAGGGGGTACGGTTGCGGCTTTTGCTTTTTGTATCATATGGTTATTACTGCCTGCCGGCTACTCACATTCTACCTGGCAGGTAGTAATAACTTTTTTTATAGTTGCAATTGGGGTTTGGTGTAGTAATGCGGTACATGCGGTTTGGGGTAAAGATAGCAGTAAGGTAGTAATTGATGAAGTGGCAGGGATGGCCATTACTTTATTATTTGTGCCTCAACAAGTGGGCTTTATGGTGGCAGGATTAATTGCATTCAGATTTTTTGATATTGTAAAACCACTGGGCATAAAGCAACTGGAAAAGTGGCCTAAAGGATGGGGCGTAATGGCAGACGATGTGTTGGCAGGGTTATATGCATTAATAATTATGCAGCTATTATTGCAGCTTAAATTATTTTTTTAATGAAGACATTTATTAAAGTAAATGCAGCCTCTCTATCTGCCAGTTGTTGCGATTATCTGGTTACGATAATATTGGTAAATTTTTTTAAAATTGATCCATTAGCAGGGGGTATTACCGGTACGGTAGCAGGAGGTATTGTAAGTTTTTTAATAGGAAGGTATTGGGTGTTTAAAGACAATAAAGCGGCAATCAGCTTACAGGGAAAAAGATACCTAGTTGTATGGATGGGTAATTTAATACTAAACAGTTTTTTACTTTATCTGTTTATTAAGATTTTTAAAATTCAATATCTCATTGCAAAAATAATTACCTCAATTTTAGTAGCTATACTTTACAACTACCACCTGCAAAAAGGATATGTTTTTAAAACAAATAATAAAAAATGAAAAAAAGGTGGAATTGGTTGCAGGTTATTTTTGTAAGTATAATTTTATGTTTTACAATTTCAGCCGGTGCTCAAACAATAATTAAAGGGTATGTACGGGATTCTGCTTCACAAGCCCCGCTGGCTTTTGTAAGTATTTATTTCCAGGGAGGCAAAGGTGTTACCAGTAATGATGACGGAAGTTTTGCTATCGAAACAAACAATTCAAAATACAACACAATAATTATTTCTTATACGGGCTATAAAAAAATTATTAAAAAGATTGTTCCGGGCGTTGAGCAGATCTTCAACATAGATATGGAGCCTGCCAATGTATTGAATAATGTAGTTATTAAAGCAAAACGTGGAAAATATAGAAATAAGGATAATCCGGCTGTAGAATTAATTGATAAGGTAATTGCCAATAAAAGTAAAAACAGAATTACAGCCTACGATTTTACACAATACCAACAATACGAGAAACTGGAACTTTCCTTAACCAATAAGCCGGAAAAACTGGCAAACAGCCGCCTGTTTAAAAATTATAAATTTATACTTGAAAATGCAGATACTACTACGCTTGAAGGCAAAGCCCTGATTCCCGTCTACCTTGAAGAAAAAATCTCTCAAAATTATTACCGAAAAAATCCTCTGAAAAATAAATCATATATCCTTGCAGAAAAGAAGGTGAATTTCAGCGACTTATTAGATAATAACGGTATTACGGCCTACCTGAAAAGACTATATTCCGACATTAATATTTATGATAACGATGTAAGTATCTTAACTACTCAATTTTTAAGCCCCATTGCAGATTTATCACCACAATTTTATCGCTTCTTTATTACCGATACAGTAGAAAATGATGGAATAAAACTGGTGAAATTAAATTTCATGCCGCGTAATACAACAGATCTTTTGTTTAAAGGTGTTATGTACGTTACATTGGACGGCAACTATGGAGTGCAAAAAATCAATTTATCAATCAGCAAAAAGGCAAATCTTAACTGGGCAAGGGAATTAAGGATTTTTCAGGATTTTGAAAAGTCAACCGTCGATGGCAGATATCATGTAAGCAAAAGTAGCATGAAGGCTGAATTTGTATTAAGACAAAATGCTCCTGGCGGGGTATTGGGCGAAAGAACAGTTTCTTTTAAGAACTTTACGGCCAACGTTCCTGCCGCCGATAGTATTTATGGCGGCAAAGACGAAGTAGGTTTAACAATAACGCAGGGTAATAACAACGATAGTTTTTTGATTGCCAACAGACACCAGCCACTTAGTACTGTAGAGGCAAATGTGTATGCCAACATTGACAGTTTGAAAAATATGAAGTCTTTTCAAAGAACTGTAAAGATTGCAACATTGTTATTTTCAGGTTATATAAAGTTTGGCGCTTTTGAATTAGGTAACACCAATACCTTTTACAGTTTTAATTCCCTTGAAGGATTCAGGGGGAAAATTGCCGGACGTACAACGCCAAGTTTTAGCAAACATTTTTACCTGGAAGGCTACGGAGGTTATGGATTTAAAGACAAGCAGTATAAATATCTTTTTGCAGCGGCCTATTCCTTTAATGGCAAATCAATTTACACTTACCCGCTAAATTATCTAAAATTTACCCGCCAGTATGAAACAAGTACACCTGGGCAGGAATTGGTTTTTGCATCGGAAGACAATTTTATTTTATCCTTTAAAAGAGGATCAACAAATAATTGGTTGTACAATGACAGCTATAAGTTGGAATACATAAGGGAATTTGGTAAAAATTTTACTTATAAATTTCGATACAAATATTTAGATCAGATTGCAGCAGCTTCACTTGTGTTCGAAAAAAATGTACCCGGAGGAGGCACAGCAATAATACCAGATATTATTACATCGGAACTTACTGCAGAATTAAGATGGGCACCGCACGAACAGTTTTACCAAGGGATAAATATTAGAGTACCCATTAAAAACAAATTTCCCACTTTTACGCTTCGTATTCAGGATGGAATTAAAGGGTTATTTAAAGGACAATATAATTATCAGCAGCTAACGCTTGCTATTGCCAAAAGATGCTATTTATCTCAATTAGGATATGCAGATGTTTCTTTGGAAGGAGGACATATTTTCGGACAGGTTCCTTACCCATTATTGGATATACACAGAGCTAACCAAAGCTATGCCTACCAGCTAAATGCTTACAACCTGATGAACTTTATGGAATTTGTAAGTGATAATTACCTTGCCATCAATTCAGATTTTTATTTTAATGGATTTTTTCTAAATAAACTGCCATTGATTAAAAAACTAAAGCTAAGAGAAGTTGGCGGATTTAAAATATTATATGGGGGTATCAGAGATGAAAATAATCCTGCTAAAACTCCGGGGCTATTTAATTTTCCAACAACAAATGTAAATGGCGTGCCTGTTGAAACCACCTATGCGTTGAATAAAACACCTTATATAGAAGCAAGTATTGGGCTTGCAAATATTTTTAAAGTGATACGTCTAGATCTTGTAAAAAGATTCACTTACAAAGATCATCCAGATATTTCTAAGTTGGGTTTGAGGGCAAGGGTTAAATTTGAATTTTAATTTTAATTTAAAAAAATGCAGGATGGTAAATGAGTCTCTTAGAAACAAACTTCAAAAGGCAATTTATAAAGTTATAAATCCCGTTGTAAAAGGGATGATAAAAATTGGGTTTACGCCAAACCTTGTTACAATAACAGGGTTGTTTTTAAATATTGGTGTTGCTATTATTTTTATAAGAGGTGCCGAAGAAGGAAACCGCGGAGACCTTTCGTATGTTGGTTGGGCAGGTGCATTAATTTTATTTGCAGGTTTGTTTGATATGTTAGACGGGCAAGTAGCAAGGCTTGGAAATATGAGTTCCACATTTGGGGCTTTGTTTGATTCTGTGTTAGACAGGTACAGCGAACTGATTATGTTTTTAGGTATTTGTTATTACCTGATAGCGCATCATTATTTTTTAAGTTCTTTAGCGGCTTTTATTGCATTGATTGGTTCAATGATGGTAAGTTACATAAGAGCAAGGAGCGAAGGACTGGGCATACAAAATAGCGGAGGATTAATGCAGCGGCCAGAGCGGGTGATTTTAATAGCAATATCTGCATTGGCTTGTGGGATAACGGGGCATTTTATTGGCGGAGATTATAAATATTATGTGCCCGGTATCAGGTATCATGTTTTTGAAACCATGACAATATTTACATTGCCCATAGCTGTTATGGCTGTATTAACTAATATGACAGCAATTAAAAGATTATTAGCTGCAAAAAAATCATTAGAAACTAAAAACAATAAATAAAGAAGATGAGGATTGGTCAATTATTTTTTATGTCGTTACTGGTCATGAGTACCATTGTATTTAACTTTGCATTTGCACAAAGTACCGCTTTCCCCGTTCCGGCAGGTGGAGCAAAACAATTGTTTTTTTTACAGCGTACACCCAATACCAATACCATTATTTGTGAACTAAATTATAAAGATGGGGTGGTAGATAAGGAAGATCCGATACATGTATTTTGGATTAGGTATCAGGAAGAGGGGCAAAAAGAAGACCTTAATTATATACAGAGAAAATTTGCTTACGGTGTAAAATCAAAAGAAATTGGAGATAATAAATATGAACTGAATTTTGTATCCTATAAAAAGTATAAAATGTACCTGATGCAGGCTGCAGACAAACAGTTTCATGTGTACACAACCATTAACAATAAGCAGGCTATATTAACCCGAATTTATATTGAAATAAAAGGAGGTAGTTTCTGGTCGCCTAATGTTGAATATGTTGAAATAACCGGGGTTGATCCGGCTACACTTTCCCAGGTAAAGGAGCGGCTAAAAATTTAATTGTACAATTTTAAATAAGTAATAATGCAAAAGAATTATGTTTCAAATTCGGAAGAGTCTATAAGAATGTTTAAGAGCAACTTAATAGAGCGTCTTTCCAAAGTGCATTTCGCTGTTCCGTTATTTATTTTTGTACCTGCTATATTTATTTTTATTTATAAAGCGTTTACGGCGGGTGCAGGTATTTTAAATTTTGGTTTGTATTTTATTATAGGTCTTGCTGTTTGGACGCTTACTGAATATATAATGCACCGCTTTATTTTTCATTATCATCCAACTTCGGAATTTGGAAAAAAAATGCATTTTATTTTTCACGGTGTTCATCATGATTATCCCCGGGATAAAAAGAGGTTGGTTTTGCCGCCCTCTGTTAGTATTCCTTTAGCCTCGGCATTCTATTTTTTGTTTGCCTCCTTTTTAGCACCGAAATTATTATTTTCTTTTTTTTCGGGATTTTTATTGGGATACTTAATTTATGATATGTTGCATTATGCAATGCATCATCATAATTTTAAGAGCGGCATTATGAAAAGCATTAAGCAACACCATATGCTCCATCATTACCAGGATCCTGATAAGGGTTATGGAGTCAGTAGTTCATTGTGGGATATTATTTTAAGATCGGGGTTTAAAAAGGACTCCCAAAAGAGGTAATGGCAAATACAGAAACTAAATTTTATTCTTTTAAAAATGGTATAACTGTAACAGGTATTGTTATTTTGTACCTGCTTATATCTAGTTTATTAATTGGTTTTAGAAACGACCAGTTGATATTGGCTGCTATTTTTTTTATTTGTTATTTCAGTTCTATCGTAGCAAGGAAATTCATATTTGCTTTTTCCATCTTTATTGTGTACTGGATTATATTCGATTACATGAAGGCATTTCCAAATTATGCCTATAACCAGGTACATCTGTTGCAATTGTATGTTACAGAAAAAGCGCTTTTTGGTATTATGCAAAATGGTGCAATATTAACTCCCAACGAATATTGGCTGGCACATACCAACACATGGATGGATATAATGAGTGGATTATTTTATTTATGCTGGATGCCTGTTCCGCTGGCATTTGCCACATGGCTTTTCTTTAAGGATAAAAATATTTTTTTACAATTCTCATTCACTTTTGTATTGGTAAATTTAATTGGGTTTATTATTTATTATTCATATCCTGCTGCACCACCATGGTATTTACAAAAGTATGGCGCTGTTTTTATTCCAAATTCGCCCGGTAGTAGCGCAGGGTTACAACGGTTTGATGACTATTTTAACCTGGATGTTTTTAACAGCATTTATAGCCGAAGTTCTAATGTATTTGCCGCAATGCCGTCGCTCCATTCTTCCTATCCCGTTATTGTTTTGTATTATGGAATAAAGAGAAAAATGGGCTGGAACAATATTGTATTTGCAATCGTAACCGTGGGAATCTGGTTTGCCGCTATTTACACAAGTCATCATTACGTGCTAGATGTGTTGGCTGGTATTGCCTGTGCGCTGGCTGGCATTTTTATATTTCAAAAATTGGTGATGCGGTCAGCGGCTTTTAATAAATTCCTACATTTTTATTTGTCTAAAATTTAAAAATTCATCTGTTGCAATTAGTTTACATATCAGGTTTTTATGTGAGCCCCAAAAAATAAAGCCGGTATTTTATGATACCGGCTTTTACAATAGAATGTTATATGGTTAAATTACTTTATCAAAATGATAAGTACTTACGATAATTTACAGCAGCAACTTATGAATCTCATCTGCCAATTCTGCTTTTGTAATAGGGATACCCATAATTTTATTATATCCTTTTGCATCTACAAAATAGACATCCCTGATAATTTTTATTAATTGCCCGTTGTTTATTTCAGGTATCAATACGTGATCAAAGTTTTTTATGATATCGCCGAGGTTTTTTGGAAAAGGACGAACATGCCGTAAGTGTGCATGCGACACAGACATACCCTTATCTTGTAATTCTCTGCAAGCACTTTTAATGGTGCCATAAGTACTGCCCCAGCCCAATACCAATACTTTACCTTTATCGGTACCGCTATCTAATTTTTGTTCAGGAATATAATTGGCAATCAGATCAACCTTTGCCTGCCTTGTTTTTACCATGTGCTGGTGATTCTCCGTATCATAACTGATATTGCCTGTAACATCCTGTTTTTCTAAACCACCAACACGATGTTCCAAACCGGGGGTGCCGGGAATAGCCCATGGGCGTACCAATTTTTCATCTCTTTTGTAAGGTTGAAATTTTCCATTTACATCAAGATCGGATGCAATATTTTGCGATGCAAAAGATACTTTAATTTCTTCCAGTTCGGCAGCAGTTGGAAATTTCCACGGCTCTGCACCATTGGCAATGTATCCATCACTTAACAGGATAACGGGTGTCATATGTTGTACGCTAATCCTCACAGCTTCGTACGCTGCCGCAAAGCAATCGCTCGGTGTAGAAGCAGAAACAATGGGCATTGGGCACTCACCGTTACGGCCATAGTAAGCCTGCATTAAATCACTCTGTTCCGTTTTTGTTGGTAAACCAGTGCTTGGTCCGCCACGCTGTACGTTAACAATGATTAATGGTATTTCAAGCATTACCGCCAGCCCCATTGCTTCAGCTTTTAACGCCATACCGGGGCCACTGGTTGTTGTAACCGCAAGACTACCGCCATAGCTGGCACCAATACTCGAAGTGATCGCAGCTATCTCATCCTCTGCCTGGAAAGTTTTTATACCGAAATTTTTGTATTTGCTTAGTTCATGTAAAATATCGCTGGCAGGTGTAATAGGATAACTTCCTAAAAATAAAGGAAGCCCGCTTTTTTGTGATGCTGCAATAAGACCATAAGATAAAGCCTGGTTACCCATGATGGAGCGGTAAGTGCCGGTATCCATTTTTGCTTTTTCTACTTTGTACCGGGTAGTAAAAGTTTCGGTGGTATCACCATAATTATAACCGGCTTGCAAAGCTTTTACGTTGCTTTCAAATATCTCCGGCTTTTTACCAAATTTATCTTTAATAAAATCAATTGTATTTTCCATATCCCGATTGTACATCCAATACAAAAAACCGAGTACAAACATATTTTTTGCACGATCCTTTTCTTTCATGCCCATAGTAAAATCCTTCAATGCCTCTCTTGTCATTTTGGTAACATCTATGGTAATTAGTTCGTAGCTATCAAGGCTATGATCTTCCAGTGGACTTACCCCTTCCGGATAGTTGGCAAGGCGAAGATTTTTACTATCAAAACCTTCTATATTGGCAATAATAATACCGCCGGCCTTCAGGGCTTTTAAATTTACTTTTAATGCAGCAGCATTCATGGCAACAAGTACATCGCAGGCATCACCAGGTGTAAATATTCTATCACTGCTAAACCGCAACTGATACCCACTAACGCCTGGCAGCGTGCCTATAGGGGCCCTTATTTCAGCTGGAAAATCAGGGAAAGTGGCAAGGTCTATTCCAAGCAAGGCAGTGTTGTTAGTAAACTGGCTGCCGGTTAATTGCATACCATCTCCGCTATCTCCTGCAAATTTTATTACTACTTCGGGTAATACTTGTTCTTTTACATTCATAAAGGCAATCATTAAAATTGCCTGTAAGTTACGACGATTTTTATTTTTTAAACCAGGCTTTTATAGTTTTATTAACCTCATTTTAAATTTTTAATAATTGTAATGAGAGATCAGGTTTTAAGAGATTTAATTTTTGGTTTTAAGAAGCGGTGTATTTACAAAATCATTAACAGGTGATATTTGCAAAAGGGGTATCGGCACTCATATCTTCATATAACAAAACAGTTAATACCCAAAACATTTATGAACCCTGATGATGAAGCTGAGCAAGCCGCTTCTCAAATTTTAAAAACAACTTTTATGATGGTTGTTTTTACTGCCTGCCACTCGTACCAAACAGCTACAACTGCTTCAGTAAGTAACATTCAATTTTCTTTGCCTGATTCAACTTTAAAAAAAAGCAGTAAGCCTGTTGCAATAAAGAAAAAGAAGAAAA
>JAYWAU010000186.1:0-5181 GCA_043782265.1 Ferruginibacter sp.
GTGTGTTGCTCATTTAGCTTATATATCAACACTGGTTTTATTTGCTGTTGTGTTATGGAAGAACGGATATTATACTCGTAGTTTTTATCCAATCCATTAATAGTAGAAATAAACCGGCTGTAATTGGCATTGAGCTTTAATGAAAGTTTTGAGCTTAATTCTGACACATAGTTTAGTGAAACAAGATTGCTTTCCCAGTTGTAAGCCGTAGAAGTATCAAACTTAAACTTATCATAACTACGATAACCTGTAACAGAAATTTTGTTTTTATTGTTAATGGTATATTCTGCTTTCATTATCCCATCATAAAAAAAGGCACGGCTGTCGCCAAATTTTTTGCCAAGTTGGTTTAAAATAATATCCGGATAAGCAGCCCGAAAGCCAGCCGTGAAAGTCAATTTGTCTTTAATCAATGGACCATTCATAAAAAAGCGGGCACTCATTGGGCCAACTCCTCCCTTGTATTGCATCCCGGCATTATTGCCATTTTTTATTTTCATATTTAGCAGAGAAGATAACCGGCCGCCATAGGCAGCGGGCATTCCGCCTTTATACAACGTAATATCCTGCACAGCATCAGGACTAACTGAAGTATAAAAACCCAGCAAGTGTGCTGTATTAAATAAAGGAGCTCCATCAACAAGCACAAGGTTTTGATCGGCTTTGCCACCACGGACATTAAAACCACCTGCACCTTCACCCGAACTGGTAACACCGGGCTGCAAAATAAGCGCTTTAATAATGTCTGCTTCGCCAAAAAGCAACGGGCTTCTTTTGATCATCTCCGGATTAATCTTCACGGTATTCATCTCCACATTTTTAACCTTGCTATTATTATTGTATGCATTTACAACAACTTCATCCAGCTGTTCATTAGCCTTTTTCTTTAGTTCAATTGTAATTTCTTTACTGTCTTCCATTAAATTTATTTCTCTTGAAGTACGAATATATCCCACAGAAGAAATATTGATGGTACAATAGGGCACCAGTACTTTTAAATTAAAGTAACCACTGTCATTGGTAACAGTCCCAATGTTTGTGCCTTTTTGTAAAATGCTAATATTTTTTAAGGATAACCTGGTATCGTAATCTATTATCCTGCCTTTTACAATAAAATTATTTTGAGCTATTCCCTGCAACGGGATGGTGATAAAAATCAGGATACGAAAAATAAAACGCGTTTGTAAGAACATCTGGCAGCAGTTTTAATAATTTATTCAATATATCGAAATTTTACAACAGTAAATTTCCATATAGTATGATTGGTAACATTATTTTTTATCCTTTCTTAATAAGATTTCGGCACAAGTTTTAAAAAAAAGAAAGGTCACCATGTAAAGAAAAGAGGTGAATCATTGTTACGTGCAATGATTAGACAACTTTTCCCATTGGCAAGTTTTATCTTTTTTATATCCCTTACTTCTCCTATAGTCATAAAACCGGATTGAATTGGAGACATTGTATTAAACCCATGAGTTCCGGTGCCCAACAACACATTTCCAAAACCAGCATCATAACGACCTTCATAAGGTAACACACCATAAAAATTTCCCATGGTAATAATATCTGTTTTATTGTCCGCATTAAGGTCTCCGGTAAAAAAAGCAAAAACAGGCGACCATTGTACTTCCATGGGCAATTTAGAAATTGTAAAATTTCCTTTACCATTATTGGTTAGTAAAACAGATGATAATAAGGAAGCTGTATATTTTTTTGTATGTTCCAATTTTTCGCCAAATACCTCTTCAACTGTTTGGCCGGCAAAGCTGGAATAGTCTAAATATTTTTTCCGCATTAATGCAGGTAATTGTTTTTCTATTTCTTCCTTTCCAAGAAAAGTGTAGTACTTACTATTTTTTTCAATGGCGAGTACCTGGTCTGTTGAGCCGTTGTTATCCAAATCGCCTGTAAATAATTTTAACGGATATTGTTCGGTTGCATGCAGCTTTGAATTCTCTCCCCAGTTACCAACCAATAAATCTTCCGCTCCATCATTATTAATATCCGCTACATGAAGGGTGGTCCATAAACCATTTGTATTTTGTAAACCTGCTGCTGCGGTATTGTTGATAAGTTTTCCTTTTACATTTTTAAAAATTGTTATGGGCATCCATTCTCCTGCAACAACTAAATCAGGCCAACCGTCTTTATCAATGTCTGCCCATGCTGCATCCGTTACCATTCCAATTGTATGCAGGCCAGGAGCTATCGATTCATCCGCAATAGAAAATTTACCTTTGCCATCATTTAGTAATAAATAAGAATCCGGAACTGCTCCATAATTTCCCGCTATCACTCTTCCTCCAATAAATAAATCCAGGTCGCCATCATGATCAAAATCTGCAGCTGTTGCTACTGATTTATTTCCGTAAAAAAGAGGTAAAGAATTTGATTTGCTAAAATTTCCTTTGCCGTCGTTGATATATAATCTATCCAATAGTGAGGGGTCTTCCTTTTGTAATTCATTACCACCCCTCACTACATACAGGTCTTTATCGCCATCATTATCTGCATCAAAGAAAATGGCATTTACATCTTCGCAAATGGCATCGGCAGCAAATAACTTTTCATTGCTAGCTATGAACTTGCCGGAAGGTATTTGCTGAAACAATCCACCCGCCTGGTTTGCAGCCCCACAAATAAAAAAATCTTCCAGTCCATCGCCGTTAACATCTGCTACAGCCACTTTTGGTCCCTGTGTAGAAACCTGGTGCGGAATAAATGCCTGTACATTAAAATCATTAAAATTATTTTCCTGGTGGCGAAATGGAAGTTGAATGGAAGATGTAATATCTGTAAACAGTTTTATAGAGGAACTGCTTTCTGCTTCCGGTAATATTAGCTTTGTAGTGTTGCCCGAATTTTTGTAGAAAACGGTTAACCGCTGATTGGTTTTTACCTGGTTAAAAATTTGAGATTTACCATCTGGCCATAACACCTGTACTTCATCAATGATTGAATCCTTACCTGTTCCAAAATGAACATATTGAAGAGAAGCACTTTCAAATCCTTTAGTCGCATTCAGATAGCCTGTTTGAATGTTGTCTTTTTGTTTGATGACAACTTTGGCACCAACAGCAAATTTGTTTTGCTCATCGCCTTTTAGTTGAACCTCTAAAAAATGATTGTTAAGTTGCTGCACTGCATTGTTCTGGTAAATTGTTGCAGGTTCGTTGATATTATTGATAACAATATCAAGATCGCCATCATTGTCGAGATCTGCATAAGCAGCGCCGTTTGAAAAACCGGGATGACTCATTCCCCAGGCGATTGTGTTATCAATAAATTTTAAACTGTCCGTGCCTTTAAAAATATAGTTACTTATTTTTCCTTGTGGCATTTTATTGATGGCTGTTACATCAGCAGAGCGCCCTGTATCATCCGCACTTCGGGTAGAATAAAATTTTATAAAATCCAGATCGTTGGGCCGTCGTAAAATTCCATTGCTGATAAACAGATCTTTAATGCCGTCGTTGTCAAAATCAGCCGCCAATGGCGACCAGCTCCAATCGGTTGCAGCAATACCTGCATACAAACCAATGTCGCTGAATTTTTTTCCACCCCCTACATTCAACTGTAAACAGTTGCGGGAATACTGGTGATAATACCCAAAGCCGAATTTAAAATTATAAATATCCAACGGGTCATCACCTCCGGAAGATTTCAGTATTTTTTCATCAGCAGGTAACATATCAAGCGTGATGATATCTTCCCAGCCATCATTATTCATATCCGCAATGGCGCTGCCCATAGAGAAGCGGCTTTCGTGTCCAAATGCATCGCGGTTTATTTCTGAAAAACTACCGTTGTGGTTATTGATGTAATAATAATCGTTTTCATGAAAATCGTTGCTTACATAAATATCATCCCAGCCATCATTGTTAACATCAGCTACAGCAACATTTAAACCATAGCCAACAACACTACTATAAATACCGGCTTCGGTTGTTACTTCAACAAATTTTCTGCCTGTTGCAGTGCTGTCATTACGAAATAATTTATCACCGGCGGCTTCGTCTTTCACATGCCGCATAGACGAATCTCCATAGCTTTGATTGGAATGAACCGAGTGGTTTACGAGGAACATATCCAGGTCGCCATCATGATCGTAATCAAAAAAAACGGCTTGTGTATTGAAGCCCTGAATATCTAACCCATAAGCATTTGCACGTTCGGCAAAAGTAAGATCGCCATTGTTGATGAAGAGTTCGTTACGGCCTTTAAAATTTTTATAGCCCCCCACTTCACAAACATAAATATCCAATAGCCCGTCACCGTTTACATCGGCGATGGTTACACCGGTTTTCCAGTTTCCTTTACCTTGTACTCCCGCCTTAGTGGTAATATCTTCAAATTTAAAATTGCCTTTGTTAAGATAGAGTTTATTGTTTCCCTGGTTAGATGTGAAATAAATATCCGGTAGCCCATCGTTGTTTATATCCACAATAGCAACGCCTCCTCCATTGTAGTAATAGAGATAATCAAGAATGTTGAGTGTATCAGTATCTGCTATTTTATTTTCAAATGAAATGCCTGTTTGTGAGACAGGCATCATTGAAAACAATGTATCGGATTTTTCTTTGCCCTTGCATGCAGAAAATAAAATTACTGTAGCTAAACAATATAGTAAGCGATGAAGGTGCATGTATTAATTGGCTAATTCTCTCACCCAAATATTACGGTAACTGATTGGTTCGCTTGGATCGCCATGAGCCTGTAATTTAATGGGCGCTGCGCCATGCTTTTTATAAGATGGCTGCCCTATATAAGGAGTGTCTCCGATTAAGGATGTGTTATTTTGTACCAATACCCCATTGTGTAAAACTGTCGCACGTGCCTGAGATTTTACTGAACCATCTTCGTTAAAACGTGGAGCTGTCCAAATAACATCGTAGGTCTGCCATTCGCCCGGCTTACGGCAAGCGTTGGCCAATGGCACCGCTTGTTTGTATAAACTACCTACCTGGCCATTTACATAGGTCGTATTATTGTAGTTGTCCAATACCTGTAATTCATATCCGCCAGCTCCCCATGGAAGTGCTGCAAGAAAAATACCGCTGTTACCCCGTGCCTGGCCTTTGCCGGTAATGTTTTCAGGAATGCGGTATTCTATATGCAACTGGTAATCCATAAATCTTCTTTTTGTTTGCAGGTCACCGTTGCTTTTATTAACAGTCATTG
>JAYWAU010000187.1:0-5179 GCA_043782265.1 Ferruginibacter sp.
AAATCGAGTATAAATAACAGCCACATCTTTTATATAAATTAACATCAATGAAACAAATTAGAATTGTTTTATTTTGTCTGGGTGCTTTTTATTGCACCAATGCACAGCCTGTAAAATTACATGGACAATTAAAAGTGGAAGGAACACAATTGGTTGATAAAGACAACCAGCCGGTGGTATTGAATGGAATGAGCTTTGGCTGGAGCTGCTTTCATCCACGTTTTTATACTGCCTCTGCTGTAAGATGGTTGTATAAAGACTGGAAATGTTCTGTAGTAAGAGCTGCACTTGGTGTAGAGCCTGATAAAGGCTATCTAAAGGATTCTGCCACTCAAAAAAAATTGATTAAAACGGTGGTAGATCAAGCTATCATTGATGGCATATATGTTATCATCGACTGGCATAGCCATAATATTAATTTAAAAGAAGCCAAAGAATTTTTTAAAGAGATGGCCACTTTATATGGTTCCCATCCCAATATTATTTATGAATTATTTAATGAACCCGATTATGAGACCTGGTCCGAGGTAAAAAGTTATTCTACCGAACTAATAACCGCCATCAGGGCAATTGACAGCAACAATATAATTCTGGTAGGTTCTCCTCATTGGGACCAGGATATAAATTTACCTGCCGAAGACCCTATCAGCGGATACAAAAATTTAATGTATACGGTTCATTTTTACGCCGGTACGCACAAACAAATTTTGCGTGACAAAACAGATGCTGCCATTGCAAAAGGGCTACCCGTTTTTATATCAGAATCTGCAGGTATGCAGGCAACAGGGAATGGACCTATTGATTATGAGGAATGGAATAAATGGATCAAATGGATGGAAATAAAAAAACTGAGCTGGATCACCTGGTCTGTTTCGGATAAAGATGAAACCTGTTCTGTACTAAATAATAGTGCATCTGATTTTGGTGGCTGGAAGACAGATGACCTCAAAGAATCAGGGATTAAGACAAGGGAAATTTTAAGGACTAAGGCTGCTAAAAATAAATAGCGTTTTGTTTTGAAGGGGGCAATGGTGAATAGTGAATGGTCAATAGTATATTATTGTGTATCGAAATTTGCAATATTTTGTATGCAACTAACAATTATCTAATGTTTGCCAGCATTTGCCCATTCAGCATTGCCTATTCACCTGCTTACACATTTACCACCAACACTGGAATCTTTAATTCGTGGCGCACACTGTTTACTGTTTCACCATAAATGAGATCTTTTAAACCGGTGTGGCCATGGGCACCAACCACCAGCATATCTGCCTGCAGTTCTTTTACAAGACGAACAATTTCTTTAGCCCTATTTCTAAATCCAAGATATCCTTCCGCTGTGTGTCCAAGCTTTTGCAGGTAGTCAACATAAAAATCCATTCGCTCCTTGTCTTTCCTTGTTTCATAATCATCACTTTCCTGGCCAAGTAATTTTGCTGAGGCACTTTCAACAATGTGTACCAAAATATAATGTGTTGCCGGGTTGCCTTGTCCTAGTGCAAAGGCCAGTAATTTTTTATCATTTTCACTAAAGTCAAGTGCAATAGCAATTTTATTAAATTTCGGAATTACCAGATTATTTATAGTGCTAATAGCTGCATGCATTTGTATAGAGGCAGCTTTTTTCTTTTTACCAAATAAGGGAAACAAAATAATGTAAACAAGCAATGCAACAAATAATACACCCGCAACAGATAAAATTATTTTGGGTATAAATGCATCTGCCAAAAATACACCAGATGCTTCATTGATAATCATTTTTACATTTAGAAATACCAGTACAAAAGCAATAACCCAGGCGGTAATTTTAGTGATGGTGTTTATAGTAAAGCTGCCCATTGTTTTTCTGTCACTTACAAAATGTATCAATGGTATAATAGCAAATCCCAACTGGATACTTAAAATAACCTGGCTAAAAATAAGCAGGGCATCAACATCTTTTTCGCCATAAATAATTATAACTATCAATGCAGGGATAATGGCCAGCAGTCTTGTAATTAACCGTCTTACCCATGGGTTTACCCGCAAACTTAAATAGCCTTCCATAATTATTTGCCCGGCCAACGTTCCGGTAATCGTGCTGCTTTGTCCGGCTGCAATTAAAGCAATAGCAAAAAGTTTGGGTGCTAAATTTCCCAGGAAGCCGGGCAGTAACCTATGTGCTTCTTTTATTTCTGCAACATGTGAGTTACCTGTTTTAAAAAAAACGGTAGCGGCTAAAACCAGTATGGCGGCGTTTACAAAAAACGCCAGGTTTAGTGCAATGGTGGTATCAATCCGGTTAAATTTTAAGGCCTGTTTTATACCGGCATCAGTGCGGTCAATTTTTCTTGTTTGTACAAGGGCAGAATGCAGGTATAAATTATGCGGCATCACGGTTGCACCAATAATTCCAATTCCAATGTAGAGTGCTTTATCTGACAATGCATGCGGAATGAAGCCCATAGCCACTTCAGCCAGATCTGGTTTAGCAAATATTATTTCAATTAAAAAAGAGATAGCTACCACCGCCACAAGGGTAATAATAAATGCTTCCATTTTTCGCATGCCCAAACGTTGCAAAAACAACAATAAAAAGGTATCCAGCACAGTAATAGAAACGCCCCAAACCAAGGGAAGACCGGTGAGTAGTTGTATGCCAATAGCCATACCCAACACTTCTGCAAGATCGCAGGCAGCAATAGCAATTTCTGCAAGAATGTATAAAATGAAATTTACTGATCTTGGATAGGCTTCTCTGTTAGCTTGTGCAAGGTCACGACCTCTTACGATGCCTAATCTTGCCGATAAGCCTTGTAACAATAAGGCCATCAGGTTACTCATCAACAATACCCATATTAAGGTGTACCCAAACTTGCTGCCACCTGCCAGGTCAGTTGCCCAGTTGCCGGGATCCATATACCCAACGCTGATAAGATATGCCGGGCCGAGGAAGGAAAGAATTTTTCTGAAGCCTGTTTTTTTACCAGCAGTGGTATCAATACTTTGATGTACCTCGCTTAAAGAAGTATCTGTGTGTGTGAAATTAGTCATGATGCACAAAAATATTTTTAGCTACCTGCTCACTGATGATGCAGGAAGGATGTTGTGAAACTTTTATTTCTACAGATCCATCAAAAGTAAAATGCCTGGTTACTTTTATTGAAGTACCGATACCTATATGATAATGCTTTAGCATCTCCAGCATTTCAGGCGACTGGTTGCTTACAGAACTAACTACCACATTTTTCTTTACAGTAATTTCAACAAGGCTTAATTGTTTTATGAAAGCAATTTTTCCATTGGTATCTGGTATTGGATCACCATGTGGATCTGTTTGAGGGAAATTCAAAAAACTGTCTAATCTTTTTATTAATTCAGCACTACTCACATGTTCCAATTCTTCAGCAATTTCGTGTACTTTGTCCCACTCAAAACCTAATTTATTTACTAAAAAAAATTCCCATAGCCGGTGCCTGCGTACAATGTTGATTGCAATCTTATTGCCATTGGCATTTAATTTAAAGCCGCGGTATTTTTCATATTCAACCAATTGTTTTGTTTGCAGCTTCTTAAGCATATCAGTTACCGAAGCAGGCTTGGTTCGCAATTCGTTGGCCAGCGAATTGGTAGTTACTGTAGCTGTTTGCTGCTGCAGGTGATAAATACTTTTGATATAGTTTTCTTCTGAAACAGAATAATTCATACTGTCTAAATTAAAATTTAGACAAATCTAAAAAAATATTCTAACTTTTCAAAAATTGAAATGAGCCTGTATATTTAAACTGTTGTTGTAATTTAGTAATCTAATTTATTGATATGAGACAGCAAATAGGTTCAGGTTCTCCCTGGGAAGATATAGTAGGCTATTCAAGGGCGGTTAAAGTGGGCAATATTATTGAGGTTGCCGGAACAACAGCCATGGATGGTGAGCTCTTGGTTGGTGAAGATGATGTATATGAGCAAACAAAATTTATTTTCAAAAAAATTGAAAAGGCTTTACAGCAGTTGGGCAGTTCGTTAAATGATGTGGTGCGAACAAGAATGTTCGTTACAAATATGGACGATTGGGAATTGATTGGTAAAGCGCATGGAGAATTTTTTGCCACCATAAAGCCGGTTGCTACAATGGTGGAAGTAAAGCGCCTGATTAATGAAACGCTGTTGATAGAAATAGAAGTGACAGCGATAATCGCTGATTAACCATAAACCTTTGGCAAAAACTGCAAACAACAAATTAAAAGGAAGCTGAAGGGGTTATTCCCCAATTTTATAAATACAGTTAGCTTGATTATTTTTTAATGTCATCATCTTTCAATTCATCATAAACATTATCAAATCCCAAATCAAATTCATCCTCTTCATTTTCAAATTGTATTTCATCATTAAGGATAACTAATAAAACTACCTGTCCATCAGTTTCGCCTTCTTTCAAAAAATCCCATTCTTCAATTTGCCAACCTAACTCCAGCAGATCATTGATTTCAGTTAAGTCATTTATTGCGAAAGGTGCGGATTTTCCGGGTTTTAACTGCGTCGTATCTACTGCTACTGTTACTATTTTTTGCATAAAATGTTCGTTTTGTTGCACAAGCTAAACCTATATAATTATAGTTCAATCAAATTGCTGTTATTATATGGCAAACTTATTAAATGTGCTATTGAAATAATTTACACTTTAATTGTATTAGTAACTTCACAAACTGTTTAGGGTATATCATACTAACTAAAAATTGTGTTATACAATTGCCAGCATGGATGTTATCAAAAAAATAATTGACTATTTGCATTGGTTGTTTAATGATGTTGCCACATACGCTACAGTAAGTATTAGAATAGTGCTTTGATAGAAATCATCATTACCAGCAATGTGTAATTAGGACGCAATAATTGGCTGTTAGCGCACGTTTTTCTAAAAATTCCCTTTATATTGCGCTCCTAAAAAATTTGCCTTCTATGAGTTTTAATAATTTTAAAGTTCCTTACCCGGTTAATGACGCTTACAGTAAAAAAATAGCCTACTTCTCAATGGAGTTTGCAGTACACCAGCCCTTAAAAATTTATAGCGGTGGTCTTGGTTTTTTATCTGGCTCGCATATGCGTAGTGCCTATGAGTTAAATCAAAATTTAGTAGGTATTGGTATTTTATGGAAGTATGGTTATTACGACCAGGCCCGTAATGCAGACCAAACATTGCAGG
>JAYWAU010000188.1:0-14208 GCA_043782265.1 Ferruginibacter sp.
AGTTGCTACGGCACCAGCGGACCATTAAGCATCAACAGCACAACGGGACAACCTTATTACCATAGCTTTCCCATTGTTACCATCAGGGATATGGTGAAGGCGCATATTTTACTCCGCCAACACCTGGGTATTGAAAAAATAGCTTTACTAATGGGCGGCAGCATGGGCGGTTACCAGGCACTTGAATGGAGTGTGATGGAAAGTAATCTTATTGAAAAGTTGTTTTTACTGGCCACTTCGCCTACGGAAAGTGCCTGGGGCATTGCCACACATACGGCACAACGCCTCGCCATTGAAGCCGATGCCACCTGGCAAAACCCTTCGCCACAGGCGGGTTCCAAAGGTTTAAAAGCAGCCCGTGCCATCGGCATGCTTACTTACCGCAATTACGGCATTATGGTGCAGCAACAAACCGATACCGATACCGAAAAGTTAGACCACTACAAGGCTTCGGCCTATATACAATACCAGGGCGATAAACTGGTGCAGCGCTTTAATGCTTATAGTTACTGGCTGCTTACTAAAAGCATGGACAGTCACCACCTTGGCCGTGGCCGTGGCGGAAAGATGGAACCCATTTTACAAAACATTCAGCAACCTACCTTAATTGTGGGCATCAGCAGCGACATTCTTTGTCCGCTTACAGAGCAGGAATCTTTAGCCCAACACATTCCCAACGCACAACTGATAGAAATACACAGCGATTATGGCCACGATGGTTTTATGGTAGAGAGTATCCTCATTTCAGAACATTTGGCGAAGTGGCTGGGATAGTTTTTTGATGCTTGCGGTAAAGGTTTGCGATACATCGTTTTAGTCTGTCCCCCGTGGCAGATTATTCTCTTGTGCTTTTTCTTTATTGGAAAAAGTGACGGCAGAAGTTAACAATTATGTTGTTATAGAAATAAAGAAATATAAAATGGAGGAAGAAAATAAATGGAAGAAAATTATTGTTGCTTCTCTTTTGGCAGACAAAGACTTTGACATTAAAGAAGCTAATAATTTTGAACAAACTAAGTCTTTATTTTTTGATAAGGAAACATACACAGTAATACTAAATTTAATAAATAAAAAAGATTGGGATAAGATAAAAAATTTTAATACCGAACGCAAGGAAGGTCTTAGGGAATATCTAGATATTTTCAGATTCACAGACCAAAATCAAATGTCTTATGTAGTTACAATTTACGATAGCGATGAGCTATGGCAAGATCCGCAGATTATCGATATTATTCCTTTAGCTTAAGTGGAAGTTGCCAATTCCCTTTATTGGCCTAACATCCACAAAATAAAAAAACTCAACCTATCAGGGCAGACCGCTGTTGTGTCTCTGACCAACAGCCGAAGTCTACACGATGAAAAACTATAAATATACAAAGACTTGCATCAGTTTATTTGTAGCACATTGTAGCTCGGTCGTTGGTCAGGAGACACACCGACGGCTCGGGAAACAGCTATATTTTTAAAGGGGAAGAAATGAAACCAGTAAAGAGCTGAAGACTAAAACCAGCCTAAATAGATTCAAGACTTTCTTTCAAACTGATACAACTTTTGAACCGGAAAATTCTTAATTTTAATATATGAAAATAGCGCTTCAATATGTAACCGACAACGAAGGGAAAACTCAGTCTGTTCAAATGCCTATAACAGATTGGGAAAAATTATTGGCAAGACTTAAGAAATACGAACAGACTTTTAAAATAAAAACTGATTTAAAAGAGGCATTTGAGCAGGTAGCACAATTGAGAAAATCAAAAGAAAAAAAACAAACACTAAACGATTTTATTAATGAGTTATAGTGTAATTCCAATTGATAAATTCAGGAAAGAAGCCAAACGCCTTATAAAAAAATACCCATCGCTCAAAAAAGAGTTGAATGATCTTAATACTCTCCTAACAGCAAATCCTACCGCAGGAACTTCGCTCGGCAACAATACTTACAAAATAAGAATCTCCATAAAAAGCAAAGGCACTGGAAAAAGTGGCGGGGCACGAGTGATCACTTATATTGTTACAGAAAATAAAGAAATTTATTTACTGATTATTTACGATAAAGCAGAACTTGATACCATCGATGATAATACCCTCAGAAAGATTATAAGAACTATTAAAGGGGTATGATAAACGTTACTGAATGGCTGTTTTTTTCTTTATTGGTCTTGTCTTACATTCACAAAACAAAAACTCAACCTACAGGCGTACGCCACTGTTATGTCTCTTATCGACAGCCGAAGTCAACACAATGGTAATATAAAAAGAGTTCGTCAGTTTAAATGATCACAATAAAATCCTTTGATAAAGCAACCGAATTGCAACAACCAAGACGCATCATGAAGTATGTGTTGGTTTAGTGTGCATCCGGTTCTGTAACCATCAGCGTTGATGAAAATGAATTTGCATTAACTCACAATCCTGTTATCACCATTACATCACGGCAAATTCATTACTTTAAAAAATCAACTGCTGCAAAAGGATTGCTGCTGAAATTTGTGAATAACTTTTTTAAAGAATGGCAATGATATTAGTAGAAAAAACAAATGGCTCCCAAAAAAAGGAGCCATTTGTTTGAATACGTTCTATAGTAAAACAGTTTTATCTGCTATGCCAATATTGTTTCAATCCTTGCCAACTCTTCTTGTGTAAAATGATAATTCTTTAAGCATTGTAAAGAATCCGTTACCTGTTCCGGTTTGCTTACTCCTATCAGTACAGAAGTAACCCGTGGATCTTTTAAAATCCAGGCCAGCGCCATCTGTGCCAGTTTCTGTCCACGTTCTTCCGCCAGCTGATTTAACTGCCGTACTTTACTAATCTTTTCATCCGACACCTGGTCTTCATCAATGGCACCGTTGCCACGGTGGCTCGAAGCTCTGGAACCTTCGGGGATACCATTCAAATACTTGTTGGTCAAAAGCCCCTGTGCCAACGGTGAAAAAGGAATACAGCCGACTCCTTTTTCTCCCAATACATCCATTAAGCCATTTTCTACCCAACGTTCAAACATAGAATATTTTGGCTGATGAATCAAACAGGGCGTTCCCATTTGTTTTAAAATTTCGATGGCTTTGGTAGCTTCTGCAGGTTGGTAGCTGGAGATACCTACATACAGGGCTTTGCCTTGCCGCACTATTAAATCAAGTGCTGACATGGTTTCTTCCAGCGGTGTTTCAGGATCAGGACGATGGTGATAAAATATATCCACATAGTCCAACCCCATGCGTTTCAGGCTCTGGTCAAGACTGGCCACCAGGTATTTTTTTGAACCCCAATCTCCATAAGGACCTTCCCACATGCCATAGCCGGCTTTGGTAGAGATAATTAATTCATCCCTGTACCGCTTAAAATCAGCTTTATAAATAGTACCAAAATTTTCTTCTGCTGTTCCCGCTGGCGGGCCATAATTGTTTGCCAGGTCAAAATGTGTAATGCCGCTATCAAAAGCCAGCCGTAAAATGTTACGGGCATTTTCCAATACATCAATGTGGCCGAAATTATGCCACAGGCCAAGCGATACTGCCGGTAATTTGAGGCCGCTGTTTCCGCAGCGGCGATATTCCATTGTTTGGTAGCGTTCTGTTGCTGCTAAGTATTGCATAAATTATAAAGGATGTTTTTTAAACTATTTTTAATGTGTTATTACTGTTGCACTGCGGCAAGTGCGTTGATCATTATTTCAATATCAACAACTCCCCTAAAACCACTGAATCCCACGGCAAGTTTGCGGCCATCCGCAAGCGTCAGTTGCTGGCCGCCCTCCCAACCTATCAAATCCGGGGCCTCAATACCATGTGCATTTTCTGCTATCTCATTTGAAAAAACCATTCTTTCGTATTCGCCTGTTTTAATGCCTGTAAGCCATACCTGGCTGGCTTTTGTCCAGGCTATTTTAAAAATTTCCCTTTGTCTTGGCCTGTAGTCACCAAACATTTTTCCATACACTTGTCCGGCTTCATCAATGATACAAACAGCTACATTACCATTGGCAATCCTGCTGTCTGCCGGGTTTTCCATGTACACCGGAAGCTGCTTTTCAATAGCCAAAAACATGCGGTTTATTAATTCGTTCATTCACTCTTTTTAATGAACCTTAAATGTATGATGAATGTTTTTATCCGCATTAATTTTTTTACAATACATTTTGAATTGCTGCTGTGCCGGATACAGGAAGAGCAGTATAATTTTATTGCGCTTTACTAAAGTTTAGTTTTGTTTTACCTGCTTTTTTGTTTATGTTTCCACTCTTAAATTTATGCCATGACCTTTCCTAAAACAATCTCCTTGCTCTTTGCTGCTTTTACCTGGCATTTATCGCCTGCACAAAACACAGACAGTACTTATGCAGAAAAATTGGGTTACCCCAAAACTGCCCGTGTGCTCATCTTACATGTAGATGATGCAGGTATGAGTTTCGATTCCAATGAAGGCGCCATCAATGCCATTACTAAAGGGGTAGCAACTTCTGTAAGTGTAATGATGCCTTGCCCATGGGTACCTGCTTTTGTGCATTATATGAAAGCACATCCGGGGATAGATGCCGGTTTACATTTGACTCTCACATCAGAATGGGATGAGTATCGTTGGGGACCGCTGGCTGGTAAAACCAATGTTCCGGGACTGGTTGATAAAGAAGGTGCGCTGTGGCCCGAAGTGGCGGATGTGGCAAAGCATGCTTCTGCAGATGAAGTAGAAAAAGAGATAACCGCACAATTAGAAAGAGCAAGGGCTATGGGCTTTGAACCTACGCATCTTGATTCGCACATGGGCACTTTGTTTGCATCCCCAGCCTTTTTGCAACGTTATATAAAACTGGGCATAGAAAATCACATTCCGGTGATGCTGCCCGGAGGAACCGATATACTCATAAAAGAAGAGCTGCATGCACCCACCGAACAAATAGCACAAATGCAGGCACTCGGCAAAATACTTTGGAACGCAGGCCTGCCCGTACTGGATGACCTGCACAATGTTAGCTACGACTGGAAAATTCCGGAAGAAATAAAAAACGATGATAAAAAGTTACAGGCTTTTAAAACCGGTAAATACATCGAAGCCATTAAATCTTTACAACCAGGTGTTACCATGATGATTATGCATTGCACTGCAACTACAGAAGTATTTTCGCATATTTCAGGCAGTGGCACCACAAGAAAAGGAGACATGCTGGCAATGATGGATCCTGTATTTAAAAAAGCATTACAGAAAGAAGGTATTGTGTTAACCACCTGGCGTGAACTGAAAGAGAGAAGAGATAAGATAAAATAGGGATAATTGGTTTTAGATAAATAATAGTATCAATAATTTTTCTACCAATTTTCTTTATCGTAGTAAAATAATTTTGCTATGCAGGTATTAATTTTAATATTTTTTATTTATCTGTTGTAAATGGTGAAGCAGGCAATCCTTCTTTGTTGTACAAATTTGCACCTTCAGGATTATCCGCCCATGCATATCTTACAGTAACCGGGTTATTAATTTCATCGCTCCATACAATTACATTGTTGCCCTTGATAATTGCTTTTGCCGATACAAATTTTTTATCCGGGCCGGCAATTGAAAATTGTTTTAACGCATTACTATTTTTTGCAACCAGCCCGCTTCCGGTATTGTTGAAACTAAGTACTACCTTATTACCATTCACTTTCATAGATTGATATACCGGGCCTGATGCGACCAATGACTTTTCTCCATATACATTCTTGCGTGCCAATAAAGCCAATCTATAGCCGACGTCTTTTTTATTCTCCGGGTGAATATCATTCCATTTACCGATATCAATAATTACTGCCATGGCGGTATTGGGAATCGATAAATTATTGAGTTGTTGCTGGCGCAATGCTGCCCATGAACTTTCCTGCGGCATTGATTTTGCTTCCATAAAATTGGCCAGTTGTACATATAGAAAAGGGAAATTCCCCCGTTGCCATTTGGCACGCCAATCCTCTATCAGTGTCTGCATCAAATTAGCGTAATCACCTGGCCGGTCGGCATTCGATTCACCCTGGTACCATAAGGCTCCTTTGATGGCATAGTTGGTTAAAGGTGCAATCATCGCATTGTAAAGTCCTGTTGGTTTCCAGCGTATAAATGTTGGGCCTGGCAATGGTTGCAGGGTTATGCCCGTATGGTATTTCCAGGAGCCTTTCAAATCAATGGTGTCTGTAGCGGTAGTCAATTCATATTGCTTGTCAGGTACAAATCCACCTTTGCCACTATTGCTGACCACACGGACAACGATGGAATTATTGCCTTCTTTTAAAATAGTCGACGGCAATTCATATCTTCTTGGTGGATATTGGTAACCGGTGCTGCCAACAAATTGACCGTTGATAAAAACTGAATCCGCATCCACAATTCTTCCCAACTCCAGCTTGGCAGGTTTGCCCGTCATGGAAGCCGGTACATTGATTTCTTTTCTAAACCAAGCAGCTCCATTGAAATTTCCAGCATCGGTATCCGCCCAATAACCGGGGATATTCATTTGTTTCCAGTTAGCATCGTTGAAGTCAGGAGCACTCCAGTTTTGTTGATGTCCTTCATCAAATTGATCCAGGTAATTGTACCATGTTGAACTAATGTACTTGTCTTTTTTTTCAATTTGTTGAATGAGCTGTTGGTCTTTAAATTTTTGTGCTTCGTTATAGTAAGCAGGAAATTTTTTTAACGCTTCTTCACTAATCCATGCCTCGGCGGGTGAGCCACCCAATGCAGCGTTGATTAACCCTACCGGCACTTTGTATGTTGCATATATTTCTTTCGCAAAAAAATAAGCCACCCCAGAAAATTCAGCAATGCTTTTTTGATTAACAGGTAACCAACTGCCTTGCTCCAGATCTTTTTTTTGTTGGTTAAAATCGTATTTATCCGTAACCAGGAACTGGCGAATGTTTGGATTGTTGGCAGATGCGATTTCATCAGCGTAAGTATATTTAAGCCTACCCATCCACAACTCCATATTTGATTGCCCGCTGCAAACCCATACATCGCCAATTAAAATATCATGCAGCGTAATTTCATTGTTTCCCTTCAACTGCATTGCAAAAGGGCCACCGGCTTTTTGTTTAGGCAGGTTGATAATCCAATTACCTGCTCCATCTGCTTTGGCAGTATAAATTTTTTCTTTAAAAGAAAGCGTGATTGCTTCATTAGCAGATGACCATCCCCAAATTTTTAGTTCAGCATCCCGCTGCAAAACCATTCCGCTACTGATAAGCCTTGGTAACCTGATTTGTGCTGATACCGCAATCGCCAGGCAGGAGAAAAGAAATAATAGAGCCGATTTTTTCATTTTTTTTGCATACTTAATATTGGTAAACAGTCATTTTTTGAATTGCAAATTCCTTTGTTGAAATTCCTATATGTCTTCCCTGGTGATCCTTTCACCATTCATTCATCATTCATAATTCATAATTTATCATTCATACCTCGTCCCTCACCTGCTCTGGTTAAACAATGACAACTTAGCATAAAAATCATCCATCAACAGGTGCACATCCAATGCGGTATACACCCTTATATTTCTGCCCTTATGATTTACTTCATACAAACCCTGGTTATTAATAATGGGTGAAGGACGCAACACATAAAAGCTTGACGAAGGATCTGGTTCAAACGAAGACTGCAATGCAGTTAACAGCACCAAGGGACTATCGCCCACAATATAAGTTTCTCCTACATTGAAATTATATTTCACAGACATCTTCATAATGCGTTCTATATTATTGGTAAGGTACTCCCCTATTTTGCCCTGTGTTTTTACTTTTAGCAATAGGGAAGAATAAGGCATCATCACCTGCCGGTAAACGTTCCTGGGGATTTGCCAAACAGGCATTGCAGACTTATTAAAAATTACCTGTCCTGCTTTGAGATCAATTGCTAAATTATATTCAAGACTTGTGTAGCCCGGCGGAGGCGTTGCAAGTTCAGCATACTCCGGTCCGCCAATCCAGATCAGTGTTAAACGGTTTGCAATTGTTGGTTCCTGTAGGTAAGCGCTTGCAATATCTGTAAGTCCTGCACCACATACAACATACAAAGGCAGTTTGGTATCTTCTCTCATGGCTTCTTTTATAATTGCATTGGCTGCATCTGATTGCAGTGCAGTACTGTCATTTTCCAAAGCATTATTCGATCCCTGGTACACAGGAAAAGCTTTACCAATGTTCATGATGTTCAACACTTCCTCAATTTTCTTTTTTGCATTGGCTGCAGTTTCTTTGGAAGGATCAAAGCCATCCCCGGCCTTTAAGTGTGAGCCGACGATGCCCCGTATTTCAACAGAAGGAGACAAAAGATGCTGTACCAATTGAAACAGCCCATCAGGATCGCCGCCAAAATCATTGTCAATAATGATCCGCATCCTTGGCTTTACAGCGTCTTCAGCAAATATGGCACTCACTTTTTTTTGTGCTGCATTGCTTTGAGCAAAAAGATCAATGCTTAATAAACAAAATAATAAAGTAATTACACCGATGTTGTTTCTCATTGCATATTTAATTTATCTGTATTAAAATTTGTTATCAATAATTCTTTTCACCCATTCATTGTAATAATGATATTTAGTGCACAAACTGTTACCTGCTTACCGGGTAGTAAAGTCATTTGCACGAACCGCTCATTTTTCATTCACAGAGCCTTAATAGTATTGAAAAACTAAGCTGGTTTCTGCTTTATTTGCGCTTCTTCGGATTGTAATCTTATTGAACAGTGTGATTGTAAATATAGTTTTTAAGCGGCAAATTTAATTGCTAAAAAGATTTTGCAGAATCCAGTTAAACCGGCCTGTTTCAGCCATTTTAAATTTGCCTGATGACAATACCCCATAGCCAACGAAATACAGTTGCATAATCAACGAAGCCCTGATACCATTCGGCAGCATCAGTTACATGGGCAAATTGAATTAGCATAAAGCAACATTCACAATAAAAAATAGTTATTCTCCCGAACATAAAGACAATACTATTGTTTATTAAAGCATGTCAAATGCAGTTACAATTATTTTTCCTCACCAACTATTTCAAAACCATCCGGCATTACAACAAGACCGTGAAGTTTACCTGGTGGAAGAATGGCTATTTTATCGGCAATATAATTTTCACCAACAAAAATTAGTATTGCACAGGGCTAGTATGAAATTTTATGAAAACTGGTTGCAAGAAAATAAATATGCGGTGAAGTATATTGAAACAAGTAAAAAAGAAAATGATTGCAGACAATTAGTGACTGCCCTGGCCAAACAAAAAATAACCGACATACATATTGCAGCGGTGGCGGATAGCTGGTTACATAAAAGGATGCAACAGGCCTGCAGTAGAAATAAAATAACATTGCACATTTACAACAGTCCTAATTTTTTAAATACGCCGCAAAGCGTGGATGATTATTTCAGTAAAAAGAAAACCTATTTTCAAACCGATTTTTACACCTGGCAGCGAAAGCAACGAAATATTTTATTGGAAAAGAATGGAAAACCGTTGGGTGGCAAATGGACATATGATGCAGATAACAGGCAAAAGTTTCCTAAAAAAGAAAAAGTGCCGGTACTTGAATTATCCAAAGAGAACAAATATGTTGGCGAGGCTAAAAAATATGTACAACAACATTTTTCTAAAAATTATGGCACTGTAAACAGCGCTCCTTTATTTGTGATAACTTTTGCCGATGCTGAAACATGGGTAGATGATTTTTTAAAAAACCGGTTTGAAAAATTTGGTATGTATGAAGATGCCATTGTAGCCAAAGAAGCAGTGTTACATCATTCGGTATTGACACCCATGCTTAATATTGGGCTGCTGCAACCGCAGCAGATTATTGACAAAGCATTAATATCCGCAAAAAAATACAACATCCCTTTAAATTCTTTAGAAGGATTTATCCGCCAAATAATGGGTTGGCGGGAATTCATCCACATCGTTTATGAACGGGAAGGAAACAAACAACGCACCACTAATTACTGGAAATTTAAAAGAAAGATACCGGCAAGTTTTTGGAAAGGTGAAACAGGCATTACACCTATTGATATAACCATTAAAAAGATTTTACAAACTGGTTATTGCCACCATATAGAAAGGCTGATGGTGCTTGGGAATTTTATGCTACTGTGCGAATTTGACCCCGATGAAGTGTACCGCTGGTTTATGGAACTATTTATTGACGCCTACGATTGGGTAATGGTACCCAATGTTTATGGCATGACACAGTTTGCAGATGGCGGGCTGATGACCACAAAGCCTTACATAAGCGGCAGCAATTATTTGATGAAGATGAGCGATTATGAAAAAGGTGATTGGCAACAGGTATGGGATGGATTGTTCTGGCGGTTTATGCATGTACACCGAAATTTCTTTTTAAAAAATCCACGTTTAGGGATGCTGGTAAATACTTATGATAAAATGACAACTGAAAAACAACAACTTCATTTAACCAATGCTGAACAGTTTTTACAACAGTTAGACAGCCAAACAAAAAAGTGAAGCCTATAAAAAATCACTTCTGAAAATTTGCCTTGCAGCCAATAGCCGTGTAGCTGGCGAAGGAAGTGGGCAACAGTTTCGGTGGTTGTAAAATACTGCACCAGTAAATGCTGAAAAAATAAATAACCGTTCAAATACCTTATTCCAAAAAATAATTACAAATAATAACTATGCAAACTTTATTTGGTGAATTAAACCGAGCCCCTCAAATTGAATTTACCACTGACTACAATTTGATACTTGATAAACTACAGCATATTAATCCTGTACAATATGCCAAAACAAGAAATTTTATTGACGGTGCCGTTACTTATTTATCCCCTTATATTTCAAGAGGTGTTATTAGTATAAAGCAGGTGCAGGAAGCCGTGTTGAAAAAAGGATACAAGCCCTATGAAATTGAAAAATTTTTGCAGGAGCTGGCATGGCGTGAATATTATCAACGGGTATGGCAGGCGAAAAATGATTTAATCTGGCAGGATTTAAAACAACCGCAACCCGATACATTGCATCATCAAATGATAACGGCAATACAAAATGCTGCAACAGGTATTACAACAATTGACGAACAAATAGAAAATTTATATACCACTGGTTACATGCACAATCATACAAGAATGTATGTGGCAGCCATTGCCTGCAATATTGCGAAAGCGCATTGGCTGCAACCTTCAAAATGGTTGTACTATCATTTATTAGATGGCGATATTGCCAGTAATAACTGCAGCTGGCAATGGGTGGCTGGTGCTTTTGCTTCAAAAAAATATTACTGTAACCAGGAGAATATTAATAAATATTCACACAGCAATCAGCAACATACATTTTTAGATAAACCCTACGATGCAATACCTGCCACAGCGGTTCCGGATGTATTAAAAATAACCAGCTCTTTACAATTGCAAACAGTATTACCGTTAACCGCGTTGCCGGTTATTGATATAACAAAACCAACATTAATTTACAACGCTTACAACATTGACCCGCTTTGGAGAAAAGATGAAAATGCAAACCGCATTTTTTTATTAGAGCCATCTCATTTCAGTAAGTATCCGGTTAGTAAAAACGTAATTGAGTTTATAATTAATCTTGCCAAAAATATTGCAGGTATCCAGATCTATTGTGGCGAGGTTTCAATATTACAATCTTTGTATAAAGAAAATAAGCTTGGTACAGTTGAAGCCTTCATTGCAAAAGAGCATCCGGCATTCACCTATTATCCAGGTATTAAAGATAGTCGAGACTGGATATATACAGAGGTAACCGGGTATTATTCTTCTTTTTTTAGTTTTTGGAAACAGTGTGAGCGGTATCTGAAATGATTATTTGAATTTTAAATTCCTCTTTCAAATTTTGCCTTTCCATCCGTCTTATTTATTATATGTTGTAAGTCCGTACATTTTGGATATATCCGAGTACGGCTTTGTTAAGCAGTAAGGTATATATAACTTGAGAGAGTAAAATTATTAAGGTATCTCTTTAGATATAAAACTTGAAAAAACTCCAGGTTATTACTAAACCAACCCGAGGTTTTTTAATGATAAATTATTGAAAGTACTAAAAGCACTAATACAAATATACAATGTACCAGCAGCCAAAGCCTTTGCCATAGCAGCCTTTTGGGAAAGGGCACTGACTGGTTAAACGGATCGAAAGCAAGTCTAGGTTGCAGGGAGAAGCTGTTCCCGTATCTGGTTTTATTAAAAAAATAACCCTATTGATAATAACCTACAAATGCAACATCATTGGGAACAATAATCTAATACTCTTCATACCAATTGAATTTATCCTGAACAATTTTTAATTTTTCTTTTTTTAGATAGGTCAAGAGCGACATAGAAACCGGTGATAGTTTTTTTCCTTTTAACCAGATCAAACTCCAAGTTGTTTTGATAGGCATTCCTTTAATGGGTATTATATGCAATTCATTACTGTGTAATTCATTTTTTATGCCTATTAAAGGCATAATCGAATAGCCTAAACCAGCTAACACCGCCTGCTTGACAGCTTCGTTAGAGGTAAGCTCCATTTTTTTTAAAGCAGGTATATTGTGTTGTTGAATAAATTTTTCCATGGTTTGCCGTGTTCCAGATCCCTTCTCTCTGAAGATTAAGGGTAAATCTTTAAATATTTCTTTAGTGCTCAAAGATTTTTTAAATTTACGTTCACTGTTACCCACCAGGTATAATTTATTTTGAAGTAAATCTATTTTTTCAAAATTTAACGTAGCAGGTAAAATTGAAACGAGTGCGAAATCAACTTCGTTATTTTCCAGGCTTTCCAGTACGCTGCTTTTATTTGTCACATCCATTAATAACTCTATTCCATCATGCTGTTTGATAAAGTCTGAAAGAAAATAAGGCATTACATATTTTCCCGTTGAAACCACTGAAATTTTTAACCTTCCAGTTAATTGCCCTTTATACGCCAATGTTTTATAGTTGATGGCATATACCTGGTTGATAATATTTTCAGCAGACTCCGCAATTTCTTTTCCAAAATCTGTAATATAAATTTTTCTGCCTACAACTTCCGTTAGGGGGATTTCAAACTGTAATTGAAAATTTTTGAGCTGAATAGAAACAGCAGGTTGTGTTAAATGCAGTTCCTCTGCAGCCTTAGTAACACTTTGCGTTTTTACTATTTTCAGAAATATCTGAAGCTGGTTTAATGTATAATTCATAAATATACGTTATGGATAACATTATAAAGATAAATAAATAATTATGACTAATAGATGCCAAATTTGCCATTTAAAAATAAGTTAACAGCGGCACATTTAAAATTATGGCTAACTACCATAAACACTAAAAATAACAAATGAAAATACAATTTATCAGCGGTACGTTTACTGTTTCAAGAGCAGCGAAACTTTTACCAGCTATCTTCAAAAACTAAAATAGCTTTTCATGAGCAAAAAATAAATACTTTGGGAGATTCGGAAGAGGATATTCTGCATTCAGAAAAGAAGATTATTCAATTGCAGAAAAATTTCCGAAACGCTATCAAAAAAATGAAAGAAAAAGGTCAAATTTAGTTAAATTTAAACGCTCATATTGATGTTGATACCTATTCCAGGCTAACTCAATAAGGCTAATCAAATTACTCACCAACGCAATACTTTCTAACCTGATGGCATTAAATAATACGGTTTTCATTGGCAATTCTTTAAAGAAGTTTTATCAAATACTCCGGCTTGATAAAAGGGATATTTCCGCTGTTTACGCATTTGCTATTATGGCAGGTGTGGTACAGCTGTCTCTTCCCCTGGGCATACAAACCATTATTAGTTTTGTGATGGCAGGGTCTATTTCTACCTCGATTATAGTGCTAATTTTACTGGTTGTTTTTGGCACGTTTTTAAATGGTTTGTTGCAGGTGAGGCAATTAGAAATTATTGAAAAGTTAAAACAAAAAATATTCCTGAGATATGGTTTGGAGTTTAGTGACAGACTCCCCAAATTGGATAATGAAAAATTGGATAACTATTATTTACCGGAATTAGTAAACCGCTTTTTTGATACCATTTCTTTACAGAAAGGGTTAGAGAAATTACTATTGGATCTCCCTGCTGCAATTATCCAAATCTTGCTGGGGTTGATGTTGTTATCATTCTACCATCCTGTTTTTATTGGCTTTGGAATCATGTTGATTTTCATCATTGTACTGATACTTTATTTCACTTCTCCTCAGGGTTTGGCACTCGCTATACAATCGAGTGATTATAAATATAAAGTAGCCG
>JAYWAU010000189.1:0-5150 GCA_043782265.1 Ferruginibacter sp.
GTATCTTTTAACGGATCGTAATTAAGTGATTGTTTATTAACCAACATTAACCTGATGTTGGAACGGGCAAACACCCTGCGCTGCAAAGCAAGTACTGTAAAATTTTGTGAAGGCAGACCGGTTTTGTTTTCACTTTTTGTTTTCATATCCATTAGGCCTATACGCCAGTTTTTATCAAGGCTGCCGCTAAGCCGGGCACCATAACTGATGGGTACTCCAAGACCAATGCGCCTGGAAAAAAACGGGCGGATGTTGGTGTAACCAAAATTGGCAAACAGGTCAGCATTCTCTAAAAAAAACTGTCTTTTTTCAGGGAAAAACAATTCAAACCGATCAAGGTTGGTAACCTGTTTATCTACTTCCACCTGCGAAAAATCGGGGTTAACGGTGAGGTCTAAATTAAGGGAAGAAGAAAGAGCGATTTTGGCATCGGCACCAATATCTTTTCTATAAGTAGTGGGTGTTTTATGATCATAATCTTTTGTAAGGCCACCCAATACATAGGGTATAATAGAAATATTTGCGCCTGCATCTGGTGGTGCGGCATCCCAAACCAGCGTGCCGGTATAAGCCAGTGAGGCCGTAGGGAATTGCCTGGGAACGGGTGTCCAGCTTGATTTTTCGGCTACTTTAATATCCAGCCTGCTAAAGTTAATGCCCCAGTTGGTGATGCCCTTTTTGTAACGGATTGTTTTAAAAGGAATAGCTGCTTCAAAAATCCATTTATCAGGATAATTTTTTACAACAGATACCCATTTATTATCCCAGCTCAAATCTGCAGTGCCGCCACTGTACAAACTGCCATCCCATTGTGCACCTGCTGCATTGGCTCCAAATGTAAAGCCATTGGTACGATCGTCAAAAGGATCAATAAAAAAAATAAAATTATCGTTTTTGCCAAAATTGAAATCCCGTCTTAAAGATTCAACCATGTAAGGACCGGGATTATTGAGATAACAAACAGCCATGACATATACATTTTGTGCATCATAGGTCATTCGAACAGCAGTCTTCACTTTTGCATGACTGGTATCCATGGGTAATACCATAAAAAAATTATCAGCAACATCCGCATCTTTCCAGGCTTGTTCATTTAGTTCACCATCAATGTGAATGGCTGATGTAGCCTTGCGGATATGCAGCTGATAACTGCTGTTTTTTTTCTGGGCACTTGCAGTAATAAATGGTAAACAAAGTAAAAGCAGTAATAAATATCTCAATGCAGTAGGCTTAATTAATTAAATTTTTTACAAGGTAAGTATTGTTACCAGAAAAGCCTCCGTAAGGGTGCTAAAAATATCAACTGTTGATATCCTTACTTATAAGGACTTTTGCAAATTTGTCCGCAAACCTGTTATCAGACAATGCTGCGTTTAAATTTAGAATAACTTAAATCTTTCAAAGCATGATTTTTCAAGCAGCTCCCTGTCATCAGGATGAGCAATATTAATAAGTGCCTTTGCCCGCTGCCGTAAGTTTTTTCCAAACAAATACGCAACACCATATTCAGTAACTACATAATGCATGTGGGCCCTTGTGGTAACAACGCCTGCACCCGGTTTTAGTGTAGGTACAATCCGCGGCACGCCTTTGGCAGTTCTTGAAGGAATGGCAATAATTGGTTTGCCACCGATACTCAATGCGGCACCCCGCATAAAATCCATTTGTCCGCCAACCCCTGAAAACTGGTAAGTACCGATGGAATCTGCACAGGCCTGGCCGGTAATATCAATTTCGATAGCACTGTTGATAGAGATCATTTTATCGTTGCGGCGTATTACATGTGGATCGTTTACATAATCAATATCTAAAAATGCAAAAGCCGGATTATCATTTATGTACTGGTATAATTTTGTTGAACCCAGCGCAAATGAGGAAACAGATTTATTGGGATGGATTTTTTTAAACTTATTATTGATCACATCTCTTTCAATCAATTCAATAATTCCATCAGAACACATTTCGGTATGCACACCTAAATTTTTATGGTTCAGCAGGCAGCGCAATACTGCATCCGGAATAGCACCGATACCCATTTGCAGGGTACATTTGTCGTCTATCATTTCTGCAACATATTCACCAATTTTTTTTTCATTGGCTCCCACCTTTTCTCCAAAATTAGCTTCATGCAAAGCATCTTCACAATATACCATGGCGCTAAAGCGGCTGCTGTGTACAAGCCCGTCACCATGCGTTCTGGGAGCATTTGGGTTTACCTGTGCAATTAAAATTTTTGCTGTGTTAACTGCACTGCGGGCAATATCAACAGACACACCTAACGAGCAGTAGCCATGGATATCTGGTGGCGACACATGTACAATGGCAACATCTATCGGTAAAATATGTTGCTTAAACAATTCAGGTATCTCACTTAAAAAAACGGGAACGTAATCTGCATAGCCTTCTTTAACGGCATTGCGAATACTAGCCGAAACAAACAAAGAATTAAAATGAAAATTATCTTTAAATGGGGGTTTATCTACATGTAAGTCGCCATACAAACTGATAGAAACAATTTCCACATTTTGTAAACGATCAGCTTCCAGCGCAAGATTTTTTAACAGGTAAGTAGGTGTATGTGCACTACCATGGATGTATATCCGGTTGTTGGATTGAATTACTGCCAGGGCTTCCTTTGGACTAACATAATGAACAGGAACTTTCATATAAACTATTTTTTTGCGCAAATATATTGGTGACCGGCATAGAAAAATATGATTGCTTTCTATAACGGTATATGATTATAATCAGGCTTGATACCGGGCAGCCTTAAAAGTTGAAATATAAAACCAACTGGCCGCAAGGATTGCCAGCCTTTTACAAGCTTACCTTTACTCAGCAGTAGTTTTACTAAAATTGGCAACCCTTAAGTCAGCAACAAATTGAAAGATGTCCATAGACCCCGCAATCACCGTCATTCAAAATCTTTTTGTTCCTGTTTGTCACTTCTCCATAATTAGAAGGTAATTGTTGCATATGTTTTTGTTATATTGCAATTATATCAAATAAACTTTTAAAAAATTAGTTATGCGTAAAATAATCATCCCGGTTATAGCCCTGTTTTTTCTGGTGGGCGCATGTAATAATAGTAAAACCGATAGCACCGTTACTGCAAGAACAGAAGTAAAAAAGTATACAGCAGAACAATTGTATACCAATAAGAGTATTGGAGGTGTAGCATTCAATGCAGACGAATCTAAAATTTTGGTAAATGCAAACATCAGTGGTATTTACAATTTGTATGAACTGAACATCAGTGATACTTTGTTGAAACCGTTGACGACTTCTACTAAAGAATCTTTTTTTGGGATTGATTATTTGCCCGGAACAAACAAGTTTCTTTATAGAGCAGATAAAGGTGGTGATGAAAATAGCCACATTTATTTAAAAACACCCGGCGATACTTCGGCAAAAGATATTACACCATGGCCGGGTAGTGCAAATAGTATGTATGGCTGGACGGCAGATAAAAAAGCAATGTACATTACCAGTAACCGCCGCAATCCAAAATATTTTGATTTGTGGAAAGCAGACACAACGGGTTGGAATTTTACGTTGTTTTATCAAAATGATTCAGGCTATTCACCAGGTGTAATCAGCAAATCTGAGCGCTATCTTACGCTTACAAAAGAGATCACTACGGATAAGAATGAATTGTATCTCTATGACAGAATCAGCAAAACGACCAAACGCCTCAGCAACGATAATGAAGCAACCTGGAACGGTACCGCATTTGAAAAAAATGACAGTGTGCTTTATTATATTACCAACGATGGGGATGAATTTGCTTACCTGGTAAAATACAACATCAACAGTGGTAAGGCCGATAAAATGTATAGCGCCAACTGGGATGTATCGGATATGTCGCTTAGTGAAAATGAAAAGTACCATACTATTTTTATTAATGAAGATGGAAAAAACAAAGTGTTGTTATTTGATCATGCAGCCAATAAGCCGGTTGAGTTTCCTGAAATAAAAGATGGTGATATTAAAGGAGTGGATATATCGCCTACAGAAAAAAATATGATGCTGACTGTTGGCAGCAGCCGCAGCCCCAATAATATTTATACGTATAATTTTGAAACAAAAACATTAAAGCAACTTACCCAAACATTAAACAGCGAAATAGATGTAAACGATCTTGTAAGTGCACAAGTGATCAGGTTTAAATCTTTTGATGGAAAAGAAATTCCGGCTATTTATTACAAACCACTCACCGCATCTAAAGACAATAAAGTACCTGCCCTGCTTTGGATACATGGTGGTCCCGGCGGACAATCGAGGATTGGCTTCAGCAACGAAATTCAATACCTTGTTAACCACGGCTATGCAGTGCTGGCTGTAAATAACCGTGGCAGCAGCGGCTATGGTAAAACGTTTTATAAACTGGATAATAAAGACCATAGCAACGGTGATTTAAAAGATTGCATCTGGGCAAAAAAATGGCTGCAACAGCAGGAGTATATTGACACTGCAAAAATTGGTATTGAAGGAGGCAGTTACGGAGGCTGCATGGTGCTGGGAGCATTGGCATTTCATCCCGAAGAATTTAAAGTAGGTGTTGACCTGTTTGGCGTGGCCAATTGGTTGCGTACATTGAGGAGCATTCCTCCTTACTGGGAATCATTTAAGAAAGCATTGTACGAAGAAATGGGTGACCCAAGTACAGCAGATTCTGTACGGTTGAGAAATATATCTCCGTTGTTTAATTATCAAAAAATCAACAAGCCTTTACTGGTGTTTCAAGGATTAAATGATGTGAGGGTTTTACCAGTGGAAAGTGAAGAAATAGTAGCGGGTGTAAAAAAGAACAATGTGCCGGTAGAATACATTACCTATGCAGATGAAGGGCATGGATTTACAAAGAAAGGCAATCAAATAAATACATCTAAAAAAACACTGGAGTTTTTGGATAAATACCTGAAGGGGGATGGAATGGTTGAGAAGAAATAAGGGCAGTGGTTAGATAAATTATCAAAAAGAAAATAGCAGATTTTAATGAAACAGGCGATCGTAAATTGTACCATCCATACCGGGGAAGAAATAATTGAAAAAGGTGTTATACTTATTGAAGATGGAATTATTGAGGCAGTTCAAAAAGAAGTACCGGAAAATTGTGAGCGCATAGATTTGCAGGGGTACAATATTGC
>JAYWAU010000190.1:0-5144 GCA_043782265.1 Ferruginibacter sp.
GCAACATAGTTGGTGTTTGCAATCGCATGGATTTGCAGCAGATTTTGGAACATGTTTAAATTTTTTTGATGAATTAAATTGTTTATTAGAACAAAAATACTAAACAGAGTGTTTAATATTTTTGTTCAATCATTAAACAAAATAGTTAACCTAAAGGTTTAAATTAATGAAAAGATTTTACTGATATTTTTTTGGCTCGTTCTATTATTTTTTTCCTTTAAACAAAAAATTATTGTTTCAGTTGCTTTAAAATTTCACAAATACTATTATCGCTATAAGCTTCATTGGGGTTGAGACTTCACTGGATTTTTGCTTCTTAACTTGTACTTTTATGTTATGTCGTGCTGAAATAGACTGTCTCCGAACCAATGAAAAATGTACATTAGACAAGAAGCGATTAGCGAGTTTTAAAAAACAATAACTATTTGTCCTTAAACTACATGATCAAATTATTAAAAAAATAAAAACCATTTTTTAAAGTTTTACTTTAGCTATACCAAATGCATATATCTTTTATGAAAAAAATGCTGCCAATAATTATTGTACTTTTTTTTGCAGCGAAAATAGCGCCTGCCCAACCGGCCAACAGCCAGGTAATTTATTTATGGCCCGGTGGTGCACCTGGTTTTGAAAGTAAAAAAGATATACCGGAACAAGCCAAAGACTGGTGGGTAAAAAATGTCAACAATCCATCGCTCACTGTTTTTGTTGCACCTAAAGAAAAAGCTACCGGTGCAGCCGTAATTATTTGTCCCGGTGGAGGCCACAACAAGCTGGTAGTTACTTCGGAGGGCTGGGATGCCGCAGCTTATTTTAACAGCATTGGTGTAACTGCCTTTGTTTTAAAGTACCGTTTGTTCAGGGAAGATAACAGCCCTTATACGGTTGAAAATTGCATAGAAGATGGCAGGCGTTCGGTGAGGGTGGTGAGGGAACTGGCGGCCACCTATAATATAGACACCAATAAAATCGGTATGGCCGGCTTTTCAGCAGGCGGCGAACTGGCGGCATGGGTAGGCTTTAATTCGCCCAAAGAAAAACTGGTAAAAAAAGATAAGACGGACAACCAGAAAAGCACCACCGATTTTTTGGTGTTGATTTACCCCGGTCCCTTAGCAGTGCCAGACAGTACCAATGGCAACACTCCCCCGCTCTTTATGGCTGCAGCAAATGATGATGACTGTTGTTCGGACCCGCTTTTAAAAATCACAGCGCTTTACCGCAAAGCACATGCAAAAGTGGAGATGCATTTGTTTGCCCAGGGCAACCATGCCTTCAATATGGGCAAACGATCTACCTTAAAATCTATCAATACCTGGCCACAACGCATGGAAGATTGGTTGTCAGACAATGGGATTTCGGTTCCTGCTGTTTCGAAATAAATAAAAAGAAATGTTTACCCCAAATGTTCTGCTTTGCGAAGCGGAGGTGCTTTAATAAAATCGGATGGATATTTTTTCAGGTAGCGCCACAGTATACCTAAAAACTGAGGATAGTCTCTTAAATGAATACCACGGCTTTTTACCGCTACCAAAAAGGCAAGGCCAAAGCTTACTGCAAAGTTTAAAAAACCTATACCGGCTACACCAAAAATAGTGTACCATAATTCTTTCATGCTCACCTGGTGATCAAGGCCAAAAAAACCAATGGCCGTATTGGCCGCAGAAATAGTGATATGCCGTATGTCGAATGGCAGCCCAAAAGTTTTTCCTAAAAATCCGGCCATGCCTAAAAAGAAACCCAACGAAATATTACCCATCAGTGACCCCAGGTTATTTTCAACATAGTGTACAATTTTATATCGCCGCCTTTCATTAAAATTATTTTTAAATGAAGGCAGGTTGCGAAGGCGTTCTGCAATTTTACCATACACCACATAATTTTCCACATAGCCTGCAATGAGCCCGCTGGCAAATAAAAAGAAACCTGTAAAGCAGGCATACAACCACGCAAGGCTATGAAAAGGTTGCTGGTCAGTAAGTAATTTATGGGCCACAGCACCTTCTGCAATTTTTACTCCTGTAGCTGCAAAAAATAACCAGGCCAACACATAAGTTAATGGAAATACAATGATAAGATTACCTGCAAAAGAAGCTATCTGTGTTCGGCTTACTTTACCAATGGTGATAGCAAGATTTCTCAGGTCGGGCTGTTCCCCAATTTTTTGAACATCGAAAGAGCTGGCCACATTGTTGGCTGTGTAAGCAGGTTGTTTGGTAGCCAGTGTTGAACCGGTATCCTGTATTAAAATAAAACCCAGCGAATAGTTAGTGCTGTATAAAAACCCATGCCAGAAAGGAGCCATGGTTACTTTGGCCAGTAAATTTTTTATGATGCCGATAAAAGAAATAATAATGCCACCACCCGCTGCGCTTCTAAACATGCGCCAGAATTCTTTTCGGGTTGTTGTAATAAATTTTTCCCCTGTTCGGCCACCATGCTCTGCAATTTGGTAGGCCAGGTAACCGGTATTTTCACTCAAAAATTCTTTAATGGAATTTTTTCTGTTTTCGTTGCGCACCACTGTTTTAAAGTACGCTACAAACCGTTCCGTGTTAAACGAGTTGTCGGTATCCAGCACATCCAGTATAATAAACAACCTGTCAACCTGTTGTTGCAAACGGGTAATAATGTAAGTCTGTGCAAGGCTTGTTCCATAAGCAATGCGTTGTTCCCTTATCCACTGAATGGTTTGATTGCAATTGTGCAATGCCTCTGTAATATTGGTCAGCAATATCCGTTGCGTATCTGCAGTAGCAATTGTTTTGTGCAGGTGCAAGTATTCATTCACCAAACGGTTTTGTTCTAAAAAAGGAAAGATGGCATTTTCAAAATCCTCATAGCGTTGGGTAATTTCTTTTTCAAGCCCAAGGGTGGTAATGCGGTAACTCAATAATTGTAAAGTACTTTGCAACTGCTTAATCAGTGCAGGTTCTGTCATATTTATTTGTATACCCAGCACTTCAAAAAACTGAATCCACAAATCCAGCTCAATACCTTCTACCCAAATATGATCCTTTTTCTTGTAGAATATTCTGTTGATAACGTACAGAAAATTATCCGGTGTTTGTAACTCCGGTAAAAACTTATGCAATACTTTTCCGGTAAGCTCCTGCACAAAACCACGGCTGCTTGTGATGCCGCTCTCGGTTAATGCATTTACAATATTTGTTTTTAAAAACTGGGTAAGCAAGGCCTTGCGCAACGAAAAAAGAGAACTCCTGTCTTGTGTCATTTGATAAAGCAAGGCCTTAAAACGAAGTGTAGCCTGCGGGATATCTTTTGCATTTTCAGGTCGAATGGTATCAATCAGCTCCACTAAAAAATCAAGACTGCGGTTAGCAGAGTGCAACGGCAGCACAATTGCCTGTTGTTTTGCTGCATTGGTTGATGAGTCTTTATTTCTTTTTAATAAGCGAAGCATAGTTGTAATAAGGGTGAAGGATTAAATAACGCTTAATATCCCTTCAATAATATATCATAGACAATTTTAATGTTCAATATGTTGCATCAGTTTGATAGCAGCTTCAAAATTTCGGCTTAATTTTGTTGCTACAGACTATGACAATTACTAATAATCATACCAAATTAAAAGAAGACGTAGATGTACTTACTCAACTGGAGGAGTATTGTACCCTGATTGTTTGGAACGATGAGGTGAATAGCTTCGATTGGGTGATCGAAACCCTGGTGGAAGTTTGTGGCCACTCACCAGAACAGGCTGAGCAATGCGCCATCATTATTGATAGCAAAGGAAAATACGCTGTTAAGGAAGGCAGCTACGATACGCTGAAACCGATGTGTGACGCCATTACCGACCGCGGCATTGGTGCCACTATTGAGGTAATTGCAGGCTAACCCTAGTCCCTTTGGCTACTTATTTAACTACACAGTAGCAGCAATGCAAAAGATGCATGAAGAAATTATTATCTTTTATTTTTGTTTGCGGGCCCGGAAGCTTTAAGACATACTAGTGACTTGTTCACCGTGGCGGATCGCTCTCTTTTACCATATTGCATCCGATCTATTGGATGGGGAACTTTTCCAAAATGTAGTGATTGAATACTTTTATCTCACCAGCTATATTCGAGTTGCTGGCTAACAAATTTTATCTTTACCAAATGGTTTTATTAAATGATAAATTACTGTTCCCCCCCGTTGAAATGGCTACTGAAGAAGGCATCGTTGCCATCGGTGGCGATCTTGGTGTTGAAAGATTATTACTGGCTTACCGCAGCGGTATTTTTCCCTGGTACAGCGAAGATGAACCGATTGTTTGGTGGAGCCCAGATCCCCGTTTTGTATTGTTTCCAGAAAAACTAAGAGTAACCAAAAGCATGCAGTCTGTGTTAAACAATGGTACTTTTCGCTTTACCATTAACCGTGCCTTTACTTCCGTTTTACAAAATTGTAAAACCATCACCCGTAAAGAACAGGAAGGTACCTGGATAACACCCGCTGTACAAAACGCTTACACACAGTTACACGAGTTGGCCTATGCACACAGTGCCGAGGCATGGATGAATGGAGAACTGGTGGGCGGTTTGTATGGCATCCGCCTGGGCAATGTATTTTTTGGCGAAAGTATGTTCAGCAAAGTAAGCAACGCCAGCAAATTTGCTTTTATCAATTACGTTCGCCAGTTACAAAAAGAAAATATTATGCTGATAGATTGCCAGGTGTACACAGCCCATTTGGAAAGCCTGGGTGCAAAGATGATTGCACGGAAAAAATTTATAGAATTGCTTTCTCAGCATTTGTAAGCAAGACATTCAAAGCATATTTTAGATTGATTTTTAGTTTCCATCACATTTTTCGAAGGTTCTGTCACATATACAATAAAGCATTTTAAAGGCACCCTACTTTTGGTAAAAATATAAAACGATGAAAGTAAGATGGCGTCAACACGAAATGATATTTGTTACAATGCTTGCTGCAATTGCACTTTGCGGGTATTTATGGAATGTACATAATACACCATTAGACCAATATGCCAGCCCCTTTATTAATACGCATACCCCATTCAATTTATACTACAATGTATTGCTGCCCGATATTGGCTTGGCTTTGCTTACTTACCTGGCTTTTCTGTTTATAAATCTTTTCATTATTCCCCGTGTATTATTTCCAAAAAAAATTGAGGA
>JAYWAU010000191.1:0-5141 GCA_043782265.1 Ferruginibacter sp.
ATCAGAGTTAGAAATATTGCAGGTGTTATGGCAGTATGGCCCTTCAACAGTTCGTTTTGTAAACGATACCCTGAACGAACAAAAGCGGACCGTTCAATATACTTCTACATTGAAGTTAATGCAGATTATGGCCGAAAAAAAAATGCTGAAAAGAGATGAAACCAATATGAAGCATATCTATATTGCTGCCATGGAAGAACAAAAAACCAAAGGTTTTTTGCTTGACAGGTTTGTAGATTCAATGTTTAATGGATCGGCCAGTAGTTTAATGATGCAGTTATTGGGCAATAAAAAAACTTCTGCAAAAGAATTACAACAGATCAAAGACCTGTTGAATAAGCTTGATAAAAGTTAATTAATAAAAAAATACTTGTATGTCTTTACTTTTTTCAATTGAGTTTGCGGGTGATCAAATCATCTATGCTGTAAACTGGACATTGATTCATTCACTCTGGCAGGGTATGATATTATCAGTAGTGGCCGGCAGTGTTGTGTTTTTTACAAAAAAAAGCAGCCCTTCAATTCGGTACAATTTATTAACAGCCACCTTATTTATTTTTATACTTACTGTGGGAGCGACTTTTAGTATACAAATAGTAAAGGCAAATGAGGTAGAAAATGCAGTACAGACAACACCTTCTTACCAAATAATTACAAGCGAATCTTCAATACAACCTTTAGCAGTTGAAAATAAATTAGCTGCAACAGGTAAGGCTGTCAGGTTTTTTAATGCCAATGCCAATTGGATAGTATTAACCTGGCTTTCAATAATGGTGTTGCAATTCATTCGGTTAACTGCGGGATTATATGGTGTTCATCAACTAAAAAGAAAGCAAATATTGCCTGCAGGCAAATATTGGAACAACAGGATAGTTGAATTGAGCAAGCAACTACAGATTAACAAACAGGTGCAGTTATTGCAATCAGGCATTGCCAGAATGCCAGCCGTAATTGGATATTTTAAACCTGTTATTTTATTTCCGGCAGGGATGCTGGCATCGCTGCCGCCTAATGAGGTGGAAGCAATTTTGATTCATGAACTAGCACATATACACCGAAAAGATTTCCTCGTAAATGTGCTGCAGCATATAATAGAAATAGTTTTCTTTTTTAATCCGGCTGTATGGTGGGTTTCTGCTTTAATAAAATCAGAAAGGGAAAATTGCTGCGATGATATAGCTGTTAGCCAAACCGATAGTAAGCAAAACTATATCAGGGCATTACTGTCTTTCGAACAATTTAATCTACCATTGGCGTATCCGTTAGCTAATGCATTTGCAGGTGAAAAAAATCATTTAATGAATCGAATAAAGAGGATTATTTATAACAACAACAAAACTTTAAATAACATGGAAAAGAAATTTTTAGCAGCAGGTTTAATCATTACCAGCGTATGTATTTTTGCCTTCTCATCAAATACGGCACAGCAAAATAGCTCTTCAAAAAAGGTAGTTTCGGAAAAAATAACTGGTTCACTCATCGAGAAATCAATAACAACTTTGCCCGAGATTACTGATACAGTTCCTGCATCACGGGATAATGAGTTTAATGGCAAAATCAATACTACCGTAAATGGCAAAAAATATACACTGGTTACAGAAGACAGCCAGGTGAGTGAACTATATGTAAATGGTAAAAAAATCCCTGCTGAAAAAATAAAGGATTATAAAAGTGTAACCAATAAAATACTGGTGCAAACAAAATTGGATAAGGCGCAGTCTGAAAAAGAGATGGCTGAAGCAGCGTCTGAAATTGAGCAATCAAAGAAAGAATTGGAAGAATCCAGGATTGAAATAGAACAATCAAATATTGAAATTGAACATGCCAAAAAAGAGTTGGACGAAAATAGGGAAATAACCAAAAAGGATATGGAACAAGCCCAAATTGAAATGCAGGAAACAAAAATAGAAATGGCACAGGCAAAGGTAGAAATGGAGAAAGCTCAGGAAGAGATGAAACAGGACATGGTACAAGCAAAAAAAGAAATGGAGCAATCGCAAAAGCAAATAATGCAGGCGAAAAAGGAAATGAACCAATCGAAAATGAAACAGGAGATGAAGCAAGCTAAAATAGAAATGGAGCAAGCACAAAAACAGATGATACAGTCGAAAAAAGAAATGGAACAGTCGAAGATGCAAATGGAGCAGTCAAAAAAGGAGATGGAGCAATCGCAAATAATGCAGCAAAAAATGATTGATGATTTAATCAAAGAGCATATAATAAAAGATAAGAAGGAACTAACTTCTCTTAAATTAAGTGATCAGGAATTAATAGTAAATGGTGTTAGACAATCTGATGCCATGTATAAAAAATTTAGAGCCAAATATGCCAGGGAAAAAAATTTTTCAATGATGTATAATAATACTGAAGAAGTGAAATAAGAATTTTTTTCTGACCAATTATAATGAGCAAAAGTAATAGAGGCTGTAAACTAAACTGTGTCAAAGTCCTTAAATACGGAAGGCTTTAAAAGCACCGTAAACATAAAAAATGGAGTTCACTCAATCACAAACCAGGTGTAAGTTTCAGGCCCGATATTTATAGTAAGTTCAATCTCATATTTTCTATCAAGTTTCTTTTGAACTTTATTGCCATCCTGTTCACAGATTAGTACAGTATCTGTAGTCCCGGTATAATATAAAGGCACTTTAATAGTACGGGTAATTTTTTCTTTAAGCGGATTGTACAACATCAGCAATCCCTTTGTTTTTAATTGAGGGTTAACATGTAATATGCCATCCCAGTCCCTACCATCAGCACGGCGTAAATGAATAATGTCTGAGTTAAGAATAGTGCGGTATTTTTTATACCAGTTAATCACATTGATCACCGTTTGTTTGGTGGTGTCTGTGTCATACAATCTGGGGCCACGGTAACAGGCCTGCACACCTGCGCCATAGTATTGCATCATCAGTTGTTTGTAATCTGTAAGATGCTCAGAAAGCGGTTCCAGTACTGCTTCGGGGCCACCTCCCTGGTAACGGGTTAACGGTACAAATCCCCAACTCATACCGGGTATTTTTTCCCAGGTTCCATCAAAAATATTTTGACGGTTTAGTAATTTTTGATTTTCTCTTGGTAATGAAAAATTTACTTCCCGGTAGCCGATAGCTATCTTGTTTGTTCCGTCTAAAAAATACCAGTCGGGTGCATTAATATAAATGCCCCGTTCATTCAGCCAACGGTATAATTCTTTTTGAATTTCCATTTGCCGCCATTGGCTATCATCCAAACCCTTATGGCCGGGATGAGTTGTTGAAGCACAAACATCACCTGGATAGGGGCCGTCATTCTCCCAGATATCAAAACCGGTTTGTATAAAAAAGTATTTTATTTTATCGCGGTAGGCTAGTCCCCATTTGCTTCCAAAGCAGGGGGCATTGCCAAAAAAAGCGCCGCCCGGCTTACCGGTGCTGGCATTAATCACATCATCTTCATCACTGATATGGCGGGAACTAAATAAAGAATAGCCGCCGATTTTAATATTTTTTTTATGTGCATAATCAGTCAGTACTTTCCACTTTGAAATATTGGTGGCAGAGGAATCTTCCATGTTTAAATGGCTGCCAAAACTTAGTATCACTGCTTCATAGCCGGTGGCAGCACATTGATCGATTGCATTTTTTACCTCATCATCATTCTTACTTACAAGATGCATAAAGATTGGGTTGGCCGTTGTCCACGGCGCAATGGTGGTGTACATTTTCCTGATGGCCAATCCTCTTCTTTCCCTGTCGTAACTATCCATCAGCAATTCAAAACTTCGCACCGATGTAAAGGTTGTGCCCTGCTGTAATTCAATGCCCGAAACTTTATCGGGATATACTTCCAATATGCACGGTGTGTTGTAATCGTAGTTAACCTGTGAGGTGTAAGTGGAGTCAATTTTCCAATGCAGGGTTTGGTCGCTGATTTCGTAGCGCATGGCATTATTGAAAGCATAATTTGTTTCTATGTAAATACCCTGTTGCTTCTTCATTTTGTCAGCACTGCCAACCACCGCACTTTCTTCCTCTACAACGGCCAATAATTCATTTTTTAACCTTCCAATTTTTACCGGGGTTGCCCCTTTATTTTCAATGGTTACCCATTTGGTAATCAATGGCAGGTTATCGTACAATGCATAGTGCACCTGTATCAAAACATCTTTTAATTCCGGCAGTTTATTTAGGTATAAAAAACTCAACACTTTTCCGGCAGGTTGTTTTTTATTAGATGCCCACCAGTCAGCAACTTGCCAGTTTATAAACGGCTTTAATTCACTGATGGTATAAGTAGCAAACTGAAAATCAGTTGCTCCTTTTGTAAATGTATCCAGCCACTCAGGCAACAGGTACGCTTTTTCTTTTTGGCCATACAAACCACCCACATTGTATTCTTTGCCATTGATGTTTACAATTGCCTCGGGCTTTACAGCCCGTAACAATTGCTGGCCGGTAACCATATTTTTGTAATCGGTACAAACCACATTGGGAGATAAACGAAAGGTTCGTTTTACAAGGCCGTTATACAAAATAATATCCTTTTTATCTGCACTGCTAAAAAGCCGTGCAGTTGCATTAGTGGATTTTATTAACCAATCGGTTTTGGTTAAGTTTTCATATTGCTTATTCCAGTTAGCAATAGGTGATTGTTGAGAAAAAGAAAATTGAAATGAAAGGATTGCAGCAAACAAAAAAAGTAATCGTAAAATTTTTGTCATTTGTTATGTTAGTTGTTAGTGAGTATAATTTATTCGTTGGCTTCTACCAGGTAACCTAATACAGGTTTGTTGTTTATCAGCACTGTAACGGGGTAGCTATTTTCTTCTTCAAATTTGTAACTAAATCTTATAACTCCTCCACTAAATGTATAGTCTACTGTTTTTATTTTCTTCTTTTTATCTTCTCCAATTGCGAGTGCCACAATATCTATTGTTGAACTGCCGGATGCTTTAAAGCTAAAAGATACAGCCTTTTTAATATTAGTTTTTATAAAGCCATCAGTAGGCGAAAAATTGCTGATACCAAATTCGTAGGCTGCATTTTTAACTAATGGCAGGGAAAAAAAGGCGGCCGTACTTTTAGTTCCAGGTCCCAGTAGCCACGCATGGTTATCAGGTAGATGCTGGTAATTAAAAATAGTTCTGTCAGCAAAAAAAT
>JAYWAU010000192.1:0-5140 GCA_043782265.1 Ferruginibacter sp.
GCGGTATTACAGATTCCTATATTTATGTCGCTGTATTATTTCTTTCAGTCAAATATTTCTTTAAGGGGACAGAATTTTCTATGGGCAAAAGATCTGGCAGCATATGATTCTATTTACAACCTGCCTTTTAATATTCCTTTTTATGGAGATCATGTAAGTTTATTTACACTTACCGCTGTTATAACAAGTTTGCTGATATCAATTTACAGTATGAGTAATATGCAGGATAACTCTAATCCTGTTATGAAATACATGCCTTACATATTCCCTGTTTTATTATTGGGGGTATTTAATAAACTGCCTTCTGCACTTACATGGTACTATACTATTTCAAATACAATCACCCTTATTTTACAAATTGTAATTCAGAAATATATTATTGATCATGATAAAATATTGGCCCAGATTGAAGAAAATAGAAAGAAGCCAGTAAAGCAAAGTAAACTTCAGGAAAGAATTCAGGCAATGCAGGATTCAAATAAGAAGGTTCAGGATATGAAGGCAAAGAATACAAAGAAATAAATAATCGTTAAAATACCATGCCTGCAACTTCTTTTAAGGTTGCAGGCTTTTTTTATTAACAAGGTTCAATATTTTTGGCACGAGATTTTGGTACCTTTAGTTAAATATAAATAAATGAAAATTATTAGGATAGCTGGAATTATATTAACGACCTTAATGAATTTTTTTTCTTATGGACAGAAAACCATTTCAGAAGGAACTATAACGTATAAAATATCAACCCAATCTGAAAATAAATTGCCTGCTGGAGATCCCTTGGCCGGCGCAACGAATATTATCTATTTAAAAGGAAGTTTAAGTAGAACAGAGATGGCTAGCTCTTTAGGAAAAGAAACAACGATTTATGATGAAAAAAATGGTGTAGGGGTAATATTAAAAGAGTACAGTGGACAAAAACTAATGATTACATTAACCAGGGATAATTGGATCAATCAAAATAAAAAATTTGAAGGAATTACTTTTGAAACAACTTCAGAAAAGAAAACAATTGCAGGTTATAATTGCACAAAAGCTACTGCCAAATTAAAGGATGGCTCTGTGATGATTGTTTATTTTGCGCCTGATATAAATATCAATAATAAAGAGTACAATCAAATCTTTAAGAATTTGCAAGGATTACCAGTTCAATATGAATTTCAGAGTGGTAAACTCAGATTTATTTATGTTTTGGTTACGATAGATTTGGGACCTGTCCCGGTTGCTAAATTCGATTTTCCTAAATCAGGCTATAGAATAATGACCTATGACGAAAATCACCAAGGGAAAAAGGAAAGTGACTAGTACCAAAAAAGCCTTCGTAATTGAAGGCTTTTTTGGTAATTTTAAATATTGTATATCAATGAGGTCTGATGATAAATTTTATTCCTGTATAACCTTGTTTCATTTCAGGAACCGCAATTTTATGTTTGTAAGGAATAATATAGGTAACATTTCCTTTTTGGTAAGTAATCAAAGAATTAGTCATAATACTATTTCCTACAGTTTCAGTGCTAGTTAAAAGGCTTCCTTTATAACTTAATCCAGATTTAAGATTAAATGCAATAGAATTCCTCAGAGTAGAAGGAGTGTAAATATTAAGAATTGTTTTAGTCTTATTCTTCTTTCCAACGCCTCTATCAGCCACAGCCACCTGAGCCATGCAGAAAAGCACAACAATTGTAAGCAACTTTTTGGTGAATGTGTTCATTGAAATTATTTTAACAATACAAATATATAAATAAAATTACAGAGTTTGCTAACTATGTGTATAATAGTTTCACATTTGTTTAACGCAGAATTATTTAAAAAGTTACATTTTTTTGTCGCCTAATCCAAAATAGTGTATTTTACACTAACCTAAAACGTATGAGTAAATATCCTTACCGTCAAGACAGGGAAGAGTTGAGAGAATTACTTCAGCAGTATGACAATCTCAAAGCTGGAAGAAGTTACTCTTTTATAGAAGAAGATTCCTTCGAAAAAATCATAGACTATTTTGATGAAAAAGACGAACTCCAGCATGCGCTTGAAGCTACAGACCATGCAATTAATCAATATCCTTATTCATCATCATTGCTTTTAAAAAGAGCAGATTTACTAATCGCATCTAAAAAATACAAGGAATCACTGTATTTTTTAGAACAGGCTGAGCTATTAGATAGTAGTGATATAAATCTTTACATATTAAAAACAGATGCTTATCTGGCTTTAGACCAACAGGAAAAAGCAGCATCTGTATTGGAATCTGCATTAAATTATTTTGAAGGGGATGAAAAGCTGGAGTTACTTTTCGAATTAACCGACGTATATGATGATTATGAAAATTTTGATAAGGTTTTTGATTGCCTGAAAATAATTTTGGAAATAGATCCTAACAACGAGGAGGCATTGTATAAGATTTGTTTTTGGACCGATTTTACAGGCCGAAATGAAGAGGGTATTAGGTTGCATCAAAAAATAATTGAAGATTTTCCTTTTAGTGAATTAGCTTGGTTCAATCTTGCAGCGGCTTACCAAGGAATAAAATTATATGAAAAGGCAATTGATGCTTATCAGTACGCTATAGCCATTGATGAAAAATTTGATTATGCATGGCGTAATATGGGAGATGCATATTTAAGAATCCGAAAATATAAAGAAGCAATTGAGGTGTTGCAAAAGGTGTTAGAACTTTCAAGACCTGAAGATGTTATTTACGAAGCCATTGGCCATTGTTACGATAAATTACACAACTATGCATTAGCAAGGTTTAATTATCGTAAGGCTACGCATTTAAACCAGGATGATAGCCAACTATTTTATAAGATTGCCTGTACGTATATGAATGAAGGCGTTTGGGACAGTGCCATAAAAAATTTGCACCTGGCTATGCGAATTCACAGGCTTCAACCAGAATATAATTTGGCTATGGGGCAATGTTTTATGGAGCAGGGTAAAATTGAGGAGGCGGTTCAGTATTTTGGAAATGTAGTGCGTACTAAACCAAAAAGCAGCAACGGATGGTTAGAATTATTAAAGTGCTTATATCATGCAAAATGTTTTGAAGAGGGCCTTGAATACGTAGAACACGCCATTGAATTAACAAATAACAAACCTATATTCATTTTTTATAAGAGTGCTTTCCTCTTAGCAGTTGGTAAATCAAAAGAAGCCATTGTGCAATTGGAATTAGGCATGGATAAAAATCCTAAACTTATAAAGAAATTCATTGAGTTAAATCCAGCTATTTTACAAAATCAATTGGTGGTGGATCTCATTGCCAGATTCAAACGCAATAAATCAATTTAATCATCATTCTATTCTTTTTTGTGGTGTTGCAGTTACTAACTATTAGTCCTCAATAGTTATCTTTGCGCCAATAAAAAAAATAGCGGCATGAATTTTAATCTTACACAAATTCCGGAACGTCATAAAAAGCCCCGTGAACATGGTATTACAATGGTAATGGATAAGGGTTTAAGTGTAGAAGAGGCGAAAAATTTTATGAGTGTAGCTCATCCACACGTTGATATTGTTAAGCTTGGTTTTGGAACAGCCTTTGTGACCCCAAATCTCAAAGAAAAATTAGAAGTCTATAGTTCTTATGATATTCCTGTTTATTTTGGCGGTACTTTATTTGAAGCTTTTTTAGTTCGTAACCAGTTTGACGATTATGTAAACGTTTGTAATGAATTTGGGATTAAACATATTGAAGTAAGTGATGGCTCAATTACAATACCGCATACTGAAAAATGTGGTTATATTGAAAAATTGGCAAAGAATTTCATTGTGCTAAGCGAAGTTGGCAGCAAAGATGCAGCACATATTATTCCTCCTTATAAATGGATAGAATTAATGCGTTCAGAATTAGAAGCAGGTTCAACATATGTTATTGCTGAAGCAAGAGAAGCAGGTAATGTTGGTATTTATCGTGGAAGTGGAGAGGTTAGAGAAGGACTGGTGCAGGAAATACTGACACAAATACCTGAAGAAAAAATATTGTGGGAAGCACCCCAAAAGGCACAGCAGCTTTATTTTCTTGAATTAATCGGTTGCAATGTTAACCTCGGTAATATAGCCCCATCAGAAGTTATCGCAATGGAAGCCATGCGTATTGGCCTTCGCGGTGATACTTTCGAACTGTACTTAAATAAATAATAGCAGAATGAAAGTGTACGGACTGATTGGTTATCCTTTAGGGCATTCTTTTTCAAAACAATTTTTTTCAGAAAAATTTGCAAAAGAAGGGCTGGATAATTGTTCTTTTGAAACTTTTCCTATTCCTTCAATTGATCTATTTCCTGCATTGCTAAGAAAAAACCCGGCATTAAAAGGGCTAAGTGTAACAATACCTTATAAAGAGCAGATATTAAAATTTGTAACAGAAATTTCAGAAGAAGTAAAATATATTGGTGCAACTAATAGCATTAAAATAGAAGGGAATAAATTAACTGCATATAACACCGACATTGTAGGCTTTGAAAAATCGTTTATCAAATTATTACAATCCCATCACAAAAAAGCATTGGTATTAGGTACTGGAGGGGCAGCAAAAGCTGTTCAATATGTATTATCCAAATTAAGTATTGAATTTTTAGTAGTTAGCAGAGCAAAAAATTTACAAGGCGGTTATATAAATTACAAAATGATTGATGAACAAATAATGAAAGAATATTCAATTATCATTAATTGTTCCCCTGTTGGCATGTCGCCAAACGAAAATACATCTCCTGATATTCCTTACCAGTCAATTAACGCTCAACATTATTTATATGATCTTGTATACAAACCATCGAAAACTTTATTCTTGCAAAAAGGAGAAGAAAATGGAGCACTTATACAAAATGGGTATGAAATGTTACTCATACAGGCCGAAGCAAGTTGGAAAATATGGAACAATGAATAACCTTATTTCTTAATTAATAGTTGTTTAAAATTTTCTGCTATTGGAGCAACTCTCTTTGTAAAAAGCTGGTGATATAATTCAAAGCCAACTCTTGATATTTCTCCTAAACTCAATTTCAAGATCACTCACTATTAAACCTATACCTTTAATTAACTCCGTAAAATTGAATTGGCTTAATCATTGAACTCTTGCTTCATGAATAATTGATACAAAAAAATCATTGCTAACATGGTTACCATAATTAATATCACTTAT